>JAGQVA010000070.1 GCA_020438265.1 Bacteroidota bacterium | reverse complement strand
CGGAAATACTCTGGGTTATAACAACTTTTCCAGGTACATTAGATAAGCCACGAACCAAAGGCTAAATCTGTCTTTTTTCGTTTTTTTACAAAGGGAGATTCTCCGATTTTAAAGGGTTGATTCGGTGTATATCTGTAAAGAGCAAAACAATCTGGTTCTTTGACAATTTTTGTGGTGGGACTAAGACTCGGACAAAGCCAAATGAAAGACTGAGCGGCATGCCTCTTGATGAACTTATAGAAGCATCTTTCTAGTAGACTGATCTTTAATACCTTTCGTAATACTTAGATGCTTCGACAGGCTCAGCATGACAAATCTCTTTTTAGGGCTTCGCCCAAAGTAGATTGCATCTCACAAAAATTGCCAGAGAACCAACAATCTTTTGCGTCTATCGTTCCAAAATACAACTAAAACGTATCCTCCATGACCAAAAAATCCCACCTAAAATCCCTCCTCTGGAAAATCCTCCTCCCCGCATTCCTCATCTTCAACCTCGTCACCTTCTCCCACGCATGGAAGTTTACTCATTTTACAGAACAAGGAACACGAACCCAAAAACCAGATGAATTAACCCTGGGCCAAAAACTGAAAGTCTTATTTACAGGCGTCAGCGTCCCCAAACCGCAAAATACTTCCCCCTCCTACCCTTATCAGGAAATCCAAATCCCCACACAAAAAAATCAGCAAATGAACAGTTGGCTACTTCAGGCTGATTCAGCCAGGGGAGTAGTTTTGCTCTTTCATGGATATGCCGGGCATAAATCAAGTTTATCGCCAGAAGCTTTGGCGTTTCGGGATATGGGGTACCATGCTGTGCTCATCGATTTTCCCGGTCATGGAGACTCTCCCGGAAATACTACCAGTGTAGGCTATGGAGAAGCACAGGATGTAGTGATGGCAACACAATATATAAAGGAGAAATATCCTGATTTGCCTGTTTATCTATATGGATTTTCGATGGGAGCAGTTGCTGTGGTAAAAGCGCTTAGCGAGGAAAATATCGACGTAGAGGGGGCCATTATTTGCGCACCTTTTCACACCTTATTAAGAACAGTCAAAAATCGCTTCTCGATTATGGGAGTTCCTTCGTTTCCTTTTGCTGAAGGGCTGGTGTTTTGGGGCGGAATTCAACATGGATTCTGGGCTTTTAATCATCAGGTGGATGAATATGCCAAGGAGGTAAATGTCCCTTGTCTGGTTATGCATGGCGGAAAGGATGAAAGAGCCTCACTCGATGGAGTCAAAAAGATTTATCAGAATTTAAAAGGTCCTAAAGATATTCACATATTTTCTGACCTTGCTCACCAGTCTTATTATTTGGCTGAACCGGAAATGTGGAAAGAAACTGTGAAAAATTTTCTCCATTCACACCAATTATCTCAATAAAATGTAAAGAAAATTTTGCGGGTCCTGTTAGCAATTTGAGTACAGTTAACTTATTTTCTTTTCCTTTCTATGTGCCACCCTTAGTTTTTTGCGCAAATAATCAGAAAAACGGAAACATTTTTCCACAAAATCCTACCTTTTTGCGCATTCGGTCAAAATGATGTCAGATTTGCCAGAAAAATGTTTCAAAATCCATCTATTCCAAAAAGCCAAAAATCATGTTAAATAAATTTCCTTTTCGGAATGGAAAATATCAGCACCCGTCCCACATTTGTCGTATCAAAGTTCAAATAATCGTTGGCAATCGGGTTTAGCCACTTCCTTTCTTGCTCGCCTCCTTGCTATTATTTTTTCCGCTTTTCCCGATAATGATTATTGAAACCTGGTGCAAGCATTAAAATTTGGTTACAATCTGTTATGGCATCTTTAGCTCCAATAACTGGAACACTTGGTCTAAAAAGGGCCGCCCACCTTTTACGACGGGCAACGTTTGGTTTTACAAAATCTGAAATGGATGATTTTGCTGGCAAAACAATCAGCCAGGCAGTGGATGATTTAATGCAATTTCCTGCAATTCCGACTGCTCCGGCAGATGGTGCCACTGGTACTACCTGGAATGCAAACGGAAGTATTGTCGCATCCAAAGGAAAAATCACTTCCTGGTGGTTACATCAGATTTTGGATCCGGATCGCAATTCAACTGCTTTTTTCAAACTTACTTTTTTACTTCACACCTGCCTTACCATTAGCCTTAAGGAAATGATTGACAATACCAGTTGGTATTATCATCTCAGACTCCTTATGACTTATGCAGGAGGCAGTTATAAGACCCTGGTCACCAAAATGACTCTCGATCCGGCAATGGGAAAATTTCTCGATACCGGAATCAATGTTGTAGGACACGCAAATGAAAACTATGGAAGAGAATTACTCGAATTATTTACCGTTGGGAAAGGCCCTCAGGTAGGCCCTGGTAATTACACCAATTATACAGAAGATGATATCAGAGAGGCTGCAAAAGTATTGACTGGTTTTAAAACCAATACCGAATGGGATAATACGACTCACTACGATCCTGACACCAATTTTCCTCGTCTGAAAATTAAAACAAGTCTTCACGACTCTACGGATAAGCAGTTTTCCTCTATTTTCGGCAACCGCACTATCACCGGAACCAGCACTGAATCGGGTATGCTTGACGAACTAGATCAGTTGGTAGATATGATTTTTGATCAGGAATCCCTCGACATGTTTATCATGAAGAAGGTTTATCGCTATTATGTGAGTTATATTATCACTCCTGAAATTGAAAATGATATCATCGTTCCTATGGCTCAGACTTTCCGGGCCAATAATTTTGAGTTCCGTCCGGTGTTAACTCAATTATTCAACAGCGCTCATTTTTATGACGAAGATGATTCTACCGTTGGCGACGAAATCATCGGAGGCATGATTAAGAGTCCTTTGGAATTATATCTCCAAACCCTCAAATATTTTCAGGCTTTTGTCCCCGACCCTAACGTAGATTTACTCGGGTTGCAGGAATGGTTGTACAATCAGGTAGAAACCCATTTGACGGTCATGGGAATGGAAATTTTCTCTCCTCCCTCCGTTGCGGGTTACGAGCCCATGTATCAGGAACCTGATTACAATCGCTATTGGATCAACGCCTCTTCCCTACCACAGCGTTATCACTATGTATATTCCAGAATTCTGAACGAAGAGAATATGAGTCCGGTGCCTTATGGCAATTTTAACATGCTGGATTTTGTCGAAGATCCTGCAAATATTCCTCCTTTTAATGGTGGAGACTCACAGGGAACTCCCGGTCCTCATGAAGGCCCCCGCATCGCGGAACATCTGGTCAGAACCTTACTGGAATATCTTCTGCCGGTTATGCCAGACGCTTCACGTGTTGAATATTTTCTCAATGAAGCATTGCTGGACAATATGTCTTTTATGACCTGGGAAGGAGAATGGGATGATTATCGTGCCAGTGGAAACGACTCCATGGTAAGACCTCAACTCAATCGTCTTTTCAAAGCAATTATTCAATCTCCCGAGTATCAATTAGGTTAATCTTTCTAATCTCTTTCTCTGAATCACATTTACAAATGCAAAGAAGAAATTTTATCAAGTCCATGGGCACGATGTCCCTGGCTCCACTTGCTCTGAGTGGGATCCCTGTTAATTTACTGGCAAATTCGACACTGGCAAATTCTTTTAGTTGTGATGATGTAGCTGACCGCGCATTGGTTTTAATTCAGCTTTCCGGAGGAAATGACGGATTGAATACCCTCATCCCCGTTGATCAATACGGTCTTTACAAAAGCTACCGCCCAAACGTAGCAATCAGTGATTCCGGCGCCAGGGGATATACCAATCTGGATACTACCCTTGACATTGCAGATCAGGTAGGAATTCAGCCAGACTTCATAGCAATGAAGGATCTTTACGATCAGGGCAAAGTACAATTTATTCAGGATGTATCTTATTCTGACAGCAATAAATCCCACTTCAAAGGAACTGATATATGGCTCGCAGGCAAGGACGGTCCAACCAGTACAGACACCTCTTCCGGATGGATGGGAAGATATCTTGATCACCGTTTTCCCGGTTATCCATCCAGTTATCCCAATCCCGATATGCCAGACCCTATTGGGCTTCAGTTAGGTTCAACCTCTCTTTCTTTGGGTTTTTATCGAAATGCAGGTCTGCCCATTGGAATGTCTTTGGGAGTTGATCCGGATGATTATCTGAAGCTCGTAAACGGAGCGGGAGGAACCCTTCCTGGTGGTATAAGCAATACTCATTATGGAAAGGAACTGGATTTTATCAAAAATATCGAGATTAACGCCAATGTGTACGCTCAGAGATTGGCTGATATCTATGCAATGGGGGCCAATACGGTAACTTATCCCGATACTTATTACGAAGGAGGAGTAACTCCCTACAAAAATAGTCTGGCACCTCAATTACAGGTAATAGCCAAATTGTTAAGCGGAGGGTCCAAAACCAAAATATTCCTTTGTAAGCACCTTGGGTTTGACAACCACACCAACCAGGTAAAAGGAAATGATCCGAGTAAGGGAAAACATGCCGTACTGCTTTATCATCTGGCTGAATCGATTAAAGCTTTCCAGGAAGATTTGAAAAACCTGGGACTGGAAGATAAGGTTATGATTGCTACGTTCTCTGAGTTTGGAAGAACTGTCAAAGAAAACGGAAACCTGGGAACAGACCACGGCAATACAGCCCCCATGATGATTATTGGTAAAGGGGTAAAACCAGGAGTAACAGGAACCAATCCAAGTCTTGATCCTTCCAATATTGATAAAAATAACTTCACCAGCTATCAGCACGATTACAGGACAATTTTCACGACTCTTCTGCAAGACTGGCTGGGAGCTGGTGCAGCGTCATTGACCGCTGCGCACATGGATTCATTCTCTGATCAAAAACTGGATCTGATTAATAGTAATTATATCGATCCCAATACAGGAGATTCCTTTGATTTTGTCTCTGATCCGATTTGTTATGCCACCGATTCTGCCTTCCCTGTCGAATTATTAGACTTCACCGCTGAAGTAGATTCGGAGATTTATGTTAGATGTGAGTGGGCAACCGCATCAGAAAAAAATAATAAAGGATTCACGGTACAAAGGTCAATAGATGGGTTTGTGTTTGAAAATCTGGACGATATAGCCGGAAAAGGAGACAGTCAGGACATTCAGCAGTATGATTACCTCGACCGCAAGCCATTGGCGGGAAAATCCTTCTACAGGCTCAAACAGGTCGATTTCGACGGTTCTTTCACATACTCCGAGATCAGGTCAGTCGTTTTTGATCCTACGAATACCAAAGTAACCTGCGAGTTCTATCCAAATCCGGTCCAGGATTCACTTAAGGTCACCTGCCACTCAGGTACTGCCCACGAGGCTTATGTAAGACTTACCCAACTAAATGGTGCCACACTTTACAAAGAACGTGTATCTTTGCATACAGGTGAGAATCAATTTAGAATACCAGTAAGTCACCTGAACACAGGCGTTTATTTTGTAGATGTATATACAACAAAGGATGGATATCAAGTTAGACATGGATGGGGAAAGATTAATGTTGTACACTAGAAACAGACCTAAACTAATGCAAACAAATCTTATGATCAGAAAGAGCTTAACGGCTTTGCTCTTAATCTGGGGGTTAGCAGTCAATGCACAAACAGTCAAAATTTCAGGAGAGTTGAAAAAGTGGCATAAAGTCACCCTGGATTTCAATGGTCCTGCATCAAGTGAGACTGGAACTCCCAATCCTTTTATGGATTACCGCTTAAATGTAACTTTTACCAAAGGAAGCAAATCCTACGTCGTCCCTGGATATTTTGCGGCTGACGGAGACGCTGCCGAGACCAGCGCTACCAGCGGAAATGTATGGCGGTGTCATTTTGCACCGGATGAGACGGGCACATGGTCTTATAAAGCTTCCTTCAGACAAGGAAGTAATATTGCAGTAAACAGCAATGCAGGAGCAGGAACATCAGTCTCTTTTGACGGTGCTTCGGGAACTTTCTCCATTTCAGCCACTGACAAATCAGGGCCCGATCTTCGCGGAAAGGGATTGCTGCGGTATGTAGGCAGAAGGTATCTTCAATTTGCTGAAACAGGAGAATACTTCCTCAAAGGAGGTGCTGATGCACCGGAAAATCTCCTGGCTTATGAAGATTTTGACAATACTCCCAATAATGGCAACCATCGAAAATCATGGAGTGCTCATTTGACTCACTGGAAAAACGGAGATCCGGACTGGCAGGGAACGAAAGGAAGAGACCTCATTGGAGCAGTCAATTACCTCTCTTCCAAGGGAATGAATGCATTTTCCATGCTTACCATGAATATTGCCGGAGACGACAAAAATGTATATCCCTACGTGGAATACAATGATAAGGCAAGTCCTCAGGATGACCGGCTACGATTTGATGTCTCCAAGCTGGCACAGTGGGAAATTGTTTTTGAACATGCCGATAAAAAAGGGATGTTTCTCCACTTCAAAACCCAGGAAACAGAAAATGACCAGTTGCTGGACGGGGCAGAGCTGGGAAATGAGCGCAAACTTTATTACAGAGAAATGGTAGCTCGTTTTAGTCACCATCTCGCCTTAAACTGGAACCTTGGTGAAGAGAACGATATCTGGACAGAAAAAAACGACCCGAATCAGAACCGGGTTAAATCCTACGCCAAATACTTTAAAGATATAGACCCCTACGATCACCATATTGTGATTCACTCTTATTCTTCCCAGCAGGATGATGTATATATGCCTCTATTGGGAGATGTTGATTTTAATGGCCCTTCCATTCAGACAGGCCGTGCCCGAGTACATGATGACACCCAAAAATGGGTAGATCTTGCTACAGCTTCCGGTGTAAACTGGGTTGTAACCAATGACGAGCAAAATCCACCCAATTATGGAGTTCCACCAGATCCTGGTTATCCTGGTTATAATTCCAGCATCGGTCCCAGTCAGGCTAAAATCCGGGAGGATGTTCTTTGGGGCAACCTGATGGCCGGTGGCGGAGGTGTCGAATACTATTTCGGGTATGAACACCCCCAAAGTGATCTGACCTGTGAAGACTGGACTGCACGGGATCAGATGTGGGATTACACCAGACACGCCCTGGAGTTTTTCCAGAATCACATTCCTTTCCAGGACATGTATCATAATGATGGGCTGGTTTCGGGAGGATACTGTCTGGCGAAAGAAGGAGATATTTATGCCGTATATATTCCACCAGGGGCTTCTACCCCTACCCTGGACCTCACAGCTGGAAATTATAATATCTCATGGTATAATCCTCTCGAAGGCGGAGCCCTTGAAAGTGGCGGATCTGTTTCTGGAGGACTTAACAGAAACCTGGGTAATCCTCCATCCAATCCTTCACAGGACTGGGTAGTATTAGTGGTAAATGAAAATTTCACCACAGGCTTTTTACCAGTAGAATTGCTTCGCTTTGAAGCCCAGTCCAATGGTTTTGAGGTTTCTCTGGCCTGGGAAACTGCTCATGAACAAAACAGTGATGTATTTGAAGTAGAAAGAAGTCTGGACGGTGCTGATTTTGATCAAATCGGAATGGTTTACGCAAGTGGAAACAGCGACCAGCGAAGAAGTTATCTGTTTGTTGATGAAAACCCCATTTCGAGCAAACTATATTACCGATTGAAAATGGTAGACCTTGATGGACAATATGAGTATTCAAATATCGAAACCATCGAATTTACTCCTGCTCCGTTGAAAGTGCGCCCGGTTCCAACCGATGGGGAAATTTTCCTCGACTTTTCGGAATCCTGGGTTCAGGAAAATCAGGGTATGTCGGTCAGAATCATTGATCTCGCAGGCAGAGTGATCTATGAATCGGCCCTCCAAACGGGTCAGATTTCTCTACCATTCAGCATTGACCTTTCTTTTCAACCGAGCGGAATTTATTTCCTTCAGTGCATTCAGGAGGATGAAATTTTACTCAAAAGAAAATTGATAAAAATCTAGTTTTTCATTTTTGTTATTTCTCATCGACGGGCTTCGGACTTTGGTCTTGGAGCCCGTTTTGGCTGTTGGCTGTTAGCCTTTAGCCTTTAGCTGTTGGTCCTTAGTCATATTAGCTAAAGGCTAAAAGCCAAAAGCCAATGGCTTTTACCATTTGCGAAACTTCTGTCAAAAAATATTTCCATTGATGAAGCATTTTTTACCGGTCATGTTAACCTGTATTGAAAGTCCCTTTAACTTGGCATAATTTTCCCGGGTTAAAGATTTTATTATTTCCCAAAACACCTGACAAAACCTGACCATTTCGGGTCATTTATTTGCAAACGTTTCATTGATTGGTTAGATATGCAAAAACTTTTATCCTTCCTTTCTCATTCGCAGAAAAGAGGGTCTCTTACACAAAAATTTCTCATCCTTGGTCTAGGGGTATTATTCATGGGTACAGTTATTCCTATGGTATTTCAGCATGGCTATGATTCTCCTACTGCTATTGGAGCATTCATGAACGGGAATCTTCCGACTTCCACCCCCGGAGGGGTGACATCCTGGGATGTGGTTGAAGCTTTTCCCAACCTCACCTTTGAAGATCCTATGTTTTTTCGGTCTGAACCTGGCAGCAATCGATTGTATGTAGGGGAAAGAGACGGAAAAATTCTCTTTTTCAACAATGATTCTCTTACCAATTCCAAGACTACTTTCCTCGATATCTCAAACCGGGTAGCAGTAGTTTGGGATGGAGGATTGATGGACATGGTTTTCCACCCGCGTTTTGGGATCGATAGCAATTATGTCTATATCTACTATTGCGCCCGTGTACCCAATGCCAGCTATTCAACTGCGAATGAGGGATTTGGTTATCCCGGTACTTTCTTCAATATCTGGGGAAGGCTTTCGCGTTTTACGGTGAATCCGGTTACACATATCGCTGATCCGGCCTCCGAATTAATCATGATCAATAAACGCCTCTATAACGGTTCTCACCGGGGTGGATCACTGACTTTTGATGACGAAGGATATCTGTTCGTAGCTGTTGGAGATGAATTCCGTTATCAGACCGCCCAGGAAATGGATACTACACTTGAGGGAGGAACGCTGCGCATAGATGTTGACCAGGACATTACCCGGAGCCATGCGCCTATTCGTGTACTTCCGATTGGAAACATTGACGAATATTCTGGCATTGGTTATTATATTCCCAATGACAATCCCTGGCTTGATCCAAGTGGAAACTCCTTTGAGGAATATTATTCCATTGGCCATCGTCAGCCACATAAAATGAGCTATGATTCTCTTACAGACCAAATCTGGATAGGAGAAGTTGGTGGAAACACAAAAGAAGAAGTAAACGTGGTTCACAAAGGGCACAACTATGGCCACCCCTTCCGTGAAGGAACCATCGTCGGATCAAAAAATCCTCCTTCCGTTATTGTGGGTACGCTTACAGATCCTGCAATTGATTTTGACCACTCAGAAACCTCTGTAATCATCGGTGGATATGTATATCGCGGTGCTGACCTTCCTTATTTTCAGGGAAAATACATCTGCGGTGGATATGCTCAGGATAAATTATGGGCACTTACCTACGATTCTCTTTCAGGTACTGCTACCAAGGAGCTGATCTGTACTTTTACACCGGAAAGATTATGCGCTTTTGGTACGGATCAGGATAATGAATTGTATTTAATCCACCAGGGACCTAATGCCAAGGTATACAAAATTGCCCCCGCAGGTGCTGCTCCAAGCGCTCCGGCAACACTTTCCTCAATCGGAGCATTCACGAATCTTTCTACCATGGAGCCCGAAGATGGAGTCATTCCTTATGAGTTAATTGAGCCTTTCTGGTCTGACAAGGCAGAAAAATTCCGCTGGATGATGATTCCCAACGATGGGACGCATGACACACCTGCGGAACAAATTACTTTTTCCGAAGAAGGAGACTGGGAATTCCCAATTGGTGCAGTGTTGATTAAACACTTTGAAATGGTTCTGGACGAAACCAATCCTTCTATCCGGACCAAACTGGAAACACGATTTCTGGTACATGGTACTGACGATAAATACTATGGTCTTACTTATAAATGGAGATCAGATCAAAGTGACGCAGACCTGCTGGCTACCTCTGATATCGATACTTTTACAGTAGCGACCTCAGGGTTTCCCCGTCAGGAAATCTGGGAATATCCTTCCAGAGATGCCTGTAAATTCTGCCATAACGAAGCTGCTAAAGGGGTATTAGGGCCCATAACGCGTCAGTTGAATAACGAGATTTATTATCCGGCAACAGGTCGTACAGCTAATCAATTGATTACCCTGGAGCACCTGGGAATTTTCTCTCCCTCTCTGGATACATCTGCCTCCAATCTCGCCAGTATTCTTACTTCAAAGAATAAATATGATATGTCTGCTTCTTTAGAAGAAAGAGCACGCACTTATCTGGATGCCAACTGTTCTTCCTGTCATCGCCCTGGTACAGGTAACCGGGGGGTTTTTGATGCCCGGCTTCAGGTGCCTTTAGAGGCTCAGGGATTTATTTATGGGAATGTCAGTGATGAAATTGGGGTTACAGGAGGGAAGGTCATTATCCCGGGAGACCTTGAGCGTTCTCTGCTTTTCAAACGTCTGAATGATGTTCACTCAGGTATTGCCATGCCTCCATTAGCCAAAAATAAAATTGATTCGGCAGGTGTTGAGTTGATCAAAGAGTGGATACTTGATATAGATGGAGATTTTCCCGCAGAAGGTTCCGGGTTACAAGGAGAATATTACGACAATTCCAACCTGACCAACCTGAAACTGACCCGAATCGATACTGAAATTGATTTTTACTGGGGAACATCTTCTCCGGATACCAATTTTATTGGAGATAACTCCTACTCTGTGAGATGGACAGGTCAGGTGATGCCTATTTACAATGAAACTTATACTTTCTATACAAACTCTGATGAAGGAGTCAGACTATATGTTGATGGTGTATTGATCATTGACAAATGGGTGAATCAGGGTCCGACTGAGTGGACGGGAAATATTGCCCTTACTGCCGGACAGAAAGTAGATATTACCCTTGAATATTATGAAGCCTCCGGAATCTCACTGGTTGAGCTGTACTGGTCAAGCGAAAGTCAGGCTAAAGAGATTATTCCTGAAAGATATCTCTTCCCTCCTGTTGCTCCCACACTGAATCAGGCTATTAGTTTTCAGCAGCTTGCCAACCAGGATTCAAGCGTCGATTATGTCGTTCTGACAGCTGAAGCCAGTTCAAATTTGCCTGTCAGTTATCAGGTAGTAAAAGGGCCCGCTTCTGTGAGTGAAGATACCCTCTATCTGACAGGAGCTTTGGGCGAAGTTCTCATTCGTGCATCTCAGAGTGGTAATTCCACCTATTTACCTGCTCCGGCTATTGAAAATTCCTTTTATGTAATTTCCAATGCTGCAGGATCAGGAACAGGCTTACTGGGAACCTATTTCGACAATAGTGATCTGACCAATCAGATTATGCTCAGGGTAGATAAAGAAATTGACTTCAACTGGGGCAGCGGCTCACCAGATGGAACCATGGACAAAAATACGTTCTCCGTCAGGTGGGAAGGGCTCATTGAAGCGCCCTATACGGAAACGTTCACTTTTACCACCAATTCAGATGACGGAGTCAGACTCTGGGTAAATAATATCCTGATTATTGATGAGTGGGGCGGACAGGCTTTGAGTAATCATTCTGGTTCTATTGCCATGACCAAAGGAGTAAAAGTGCCTATCAGACTTGAGTATCAGGAATTGTATACCTACTCCATTATCAGCCTTTCATGGTCCAGTCCGAGTGTATCTCCTGACATTGTTCCCAAGAGATATCTTTATACCCCGAATGTGTCTGCATTTGACGATTATGCCAAATATGTTGACACAGACACCGCTGAGATAGCTGTTCTGGATAATGATTATCTGCCAGTACCTGCCGACACTTCTACCCTCAAAATCGTGGTAGAACCCTGGTATGGAACCGTTGTCGTGGACAATGTTAACGGAAAAATCAAATACATCCCTAAAGCAGGACAGCCTGATAATGATCAGTTTACCTATCGTTTCAAGGATATTGCAGGAGTGAGATCTTCCATTGGAACGGTATACATGAGTCGGTTGGGAACTCCATATATTATTATTACCAATCCGGCAAATGGAGATACAGCCTTTACTTCTTCCGTACAGGTTGATTATGCCGCAGAAGGAAATCTGACCGGAGTGGACCATATCAATCTGATTCTCAATGGGGTTACCCCCGTTCAGCTACCGCCCGTATCAGGGTCCTATACATTCAATAATGTAGCGGTAGGTGATCGTAGCATCATCGCTCAACTCGCTGATGCAGGCAATGTGCCTCTGGCTTTTGACGCTGCGCAAGATACTGTAAACTTCCGCAGAGATACAGCAGGAGCAGCAACCTGTGATCCATTGCCAGTGGGATGGGCTTCGGCGGATATTGGAAATATTGGTGCTACGGGCACTTCCTGCGATTCCAATAATGTATTCCGCCTGAATGGTTCAGGAGAAAGACTGGGTAGTACTTCGGATGGGTTTTATTATGTATATCAAAACCTGCCTGCTGATGGCGAAATTATTGTGCGGATTACGAATGTCGCAGGGGATGAAACTTCTTCCAAAGGATTTGTGATGATTCGGGAAGATTTGACTCCGGGATCGATAAGGGCTGTCATGGCTTTCTCTCAGGATGGCAATGCTTCCTTCCAGAGAAGATTAACTGCAAATACCAATTCCACCAGTACTTCAACGACCAGTAGCGCTCCAATCTGGCTAAGACTTGAGCGCACCGGA
>JAGQVA010000718.1 GCA_020438265.1 Bacteroidota bacterium | reverse complement strand
ACCGAAGACCAGATATGATGACTCTCCGCGATGATAAACTCCTGCCGGGAGAAATCATCGTAACCATGGAAAAACAAGGGGAGTGGATACATGTATCCGGTAGAGAAAAAAAGAAAAAAGGCTGGATTAAAATTGGTTCAGGCAATCTTGCCTTCCAGGCCAGAGACGTAAAGCTGGCTTTGCTTTACTATCGTGCGATTCAGGATAGATCCGATGAAGGAAGAAAAGAAAAACTCAATAAAATTCTCTCAGATAAAACGTTTTCCGGTTCAGTTCTGATCGATCTGGTAGAATATACATTAAAAAACGGGCTGGATGTTACCGAAGCCAATCGGGAAATGAATGGCATTGCATCGCCTAAAGACCAGGAACTGTATATCACCGTTTCTGAAACACAGATTTATTCTACCCCTGATACCATTTCTATTATTAAAGAAAAAATGAAAAAAGGGGATAAATGTATGGTTTTGGGTAAAGGAGAGCAGGAAGAAATCAGAGACATGAAAGACTACTGGTACAGAGTCAAACATGAAAATGAAGAGGGCTGGGTATACGGTTATTATACCTCGATGCGGGCTCCGAAGTGATAAAAATAAGAAAAGTCATTTTCTCCAAACATTAGCCCCAAACCAATAAATTCAAATCTCCAAAACGACATATTTTATTCTTTCCCGCCTCCAGGTATAGGTAATATGAATTTTTCCATCTGAAGATTGAATCACTGCCGGGTAAGAATATTCTCCTTCTTCACTTTCCAGATCAAGCGCTTTCATCCAATGTTCCCCATCAAAAGAAAAGGCAATAGACAAAGGGGTACGTGGCCCACCCCATTTTCCTTTTTCTGTAGTGGTGGGATTATATACAAGAAGATGACGACCATCCTTCATACTTACCGCATCAATTCCGGAGTTGGGATTGGGAAGTTTTGTTGCTTCCATAGGCGTCCAGGTTTTTCCTGAATCGGGAGAAAAACTCGTCGTTATGACTCCCTGTTTGCTTCTGCAAAGCATTTGTAAACGCCCGTCCTCATGCACCAACAAGGTTGGTTGAATCGCAGCAAATTCATTGGGATCATTCAAAGGGCCGGATCGGGTCCAGGTTTTTCCTCCGTCTTCAGAGCGCTCTATATGAACAATCCATTCATCATTGGCTTCATCACTGGAAGGGGCGATAATCAATCCGTTATCAAATTCCAGTGCTTTATTCCTTACCGGACCAATCAGATTATCTCCTAATCTTCGGGGTTCTGACCAGGTTTTTCCTCCGTCCTCAGAGGTTATTACCATTCCCCACCAATTGCTTGGATCAGGACCGACTTTATAAAAAAGCATTAAAGGGCCTGCTTTGGATTGATGTAAAACCGGATTCCAGGTAGGAAAACGCAATTCTTCATTTTGGACTCCATTGGCAACTTCTACAGGCTTCGACCATTCACCATCTTTGAGTTGTGCTGTCCAGATACCCACATCTTCATGTTTTTCATGTGTTCCTCCAAACCAGGCTGCCATAATAGTATGGTCAGGAAGTTCTACCAGCGTAGAAGCGTGCGCACTGGGAAATTCGGCCACATCATAAATAAACCCTTCATCTTTTGCCAACTTGCTAAGATTGATTTTGGGGATTGCCGATTGCAGAGATTGCTTGTCCCCCTGATTATTTTGACCAGGTTCATTTTGACAGGATAATCCCAGAAAAAGAATGGCTAAAAGGAAGGTTACATTTTTCATCAGTGTGGTATTGTTCGTTTATTGACCTTTAAAATCGAATTATTATTCATTTTTTCCTATCCCATGCAGCATTTTTCAGCTGAAATTACTTACTATCCATGGCCACTACACCGGTCCATCCTTTTGGCAGAGGTTTTTTAAGCAAAGTGTCAATCTGTTTCAGATACATTTTAGCTGTTCGATCTGAACGATTGATTTTCAACACTTCTTTAAAGGCCTCTGCCGCAACTTTAAAATCCTTGGCGAGATAAGCCTGAATGCCCTTTTCAAAATCTTCTACCGATTTGATTTTTCGCTCTTTGATTTTCTCATCATCTCCCTGATAACAATCAAAAACGTCAATTGGCTCGACTTTCCCTTTGACCTGTACTTTACCAAGATACCGGATCAAAAACTTCTCACGATCAATTCCGGCAATAACCGATTCACTGATCAGAATAGAAACTCCGTAATACTTTGTCAGTCCCTCCATTCGAGAAGCAGTATTGACAGTATCGGAAACCACACCGGCATCCATTCGCTCCTGATCTCCGATAATTCCCATCATCAGCGCTCCTGTATGTAAACCAATTCCGACCTTAATGGGAATTCGGCCTAGACTCTTACGATACTCATTATAGTTTTTCAGGGTATGCTGAATCTGAATGGCTGCTTGCAGCGCATCTTCCGGACTGGTCTGAAAAAGAGCCATTATTCCATCTCCCACATATTGATTGACAAAACCGTGGTTGGCTTTAATCACTGGTCCTACCCTGCCCAAATATGAATTGAGAAAATCAAAATTCTCCTTGGGAGTCATTTGTTCGGAAAGGGTTGTATATGAACGAATGTCCGAGAAAAATACAGTCACTTCTTTCTCTACCTGATCTCCCAGCTTTACCTCTGTAATAAAATCATGGCCCAGTGAATGGAGGAATTCGTGCGGTACAAACCGTCCATAAGCAGAATTAATGTTAAATAAATTCAGATGGGTTTTGACTCTGGCCAGAAATTCTTGTCGGGAAAATGGTTTGGAGATATAATCATTTGCTCCAAAATTAAGCCCTTCTACCAGATCGGAAACCTGATTTTTAGCGGTAATCATAATTACAGGTAATTCACTCGGAAGATATTTTTCCCTGATTTTCTGGCACACTTCATAACCAGACATTCGTGGCATCATCACATCCAGTAAAACCAAATCAAACGTTTTACCAGACTTTATCAGCTCCAGTGCCTCTTCTCCATTCATTGCAGAAGTAATCGCATAATGCTCATCGGAGAGATGGTTATTTAATACCTGATGATTGATTGGCTCATCATCTACCACCAGAATTCGTACTGCGTTCCCATTCAGGGTTTTCTCATTTTTAGTGTAAGAACTCGTTTTTAAATTTTCAGGAATATAATTATCATCAAACTCATCCTGATCAATTTTTGAGGCTGATTCATGAGAAACAGGAAGAGAAATAAAAAATTCTGCACCTTTTCCAACCGTAGATTTAACCCAGATTTTGCCTCCATGGAGTTCTATTAACTGCCGGGAAATACTCAGACCAAGACCAGTACCGCCATACTCTCTGGCTACAGATCCGTCTGCCTGCTCAAAAGATTCAAAGATTTTTTCATGTTTTTCAGGATCAATACCAATACCTGTATCCCGCACACTGATGATATTAAATGCATTTTCTTCCCAGGCCCGAATCACAATTTCCCCTTCATGGGTA
>JAGQVA010000717.1 GCA_020438265.1 Bacteroidota bacterium | reverse complement strand
TTTTTTCATGATATCCATCTTCCGGTTTATTAGGTCTGAGGCAATAAGCCACTCTGAATTTAATGGATGGCTTATTGTCTTGAAGCAAATTAAACGGATTTTTTCAATCAATCTATAATCATTTGCCTCTGTTTTTGGGATAAATCTAAAATATAAGAGGATCATACACATGTCAAAAGATCCTTCGACTACGCTCAGGATGACAATCCATGCTAAAGCCTCTGGCAGAGAATAATTGAGCCACTTTTAACAATTCGGCTAATTTATATCCTCTCCCCTTTTCAATTTCTCAATATGGCCCTTCACATTGTTTTGATTGAATTCTGTGGGTGCCTTGACCAAAGCCTCTTCCATATACTTGAGTGCCTTTTTGTATTTCCCCATAGCTGAATAAACCCTTCCAAATCCAACACCGATAAACCAGGCATCGGGGTTTCTCTCAGCATTTAACTCAAAAATTTCCAAAGCCTTGTCCAAATTTCCCTGACTGATTAACTGACGACCATAGTTGTGAATAAATATTGCCTGGGCTGCAGGATGATAAACCGCTTTTTCCTGATAAGTCTGGGCTTCTTCTGTTTTCCCCATTTGACTCAGGACATTTGATTTGGTCATCAACGTGATGGCATTCTCCTGTCCGACAAAAGGCATTGAAATCGCAGCATCAGCCCAGACCAAGGCCTGATCAAGGTGAAAATTGTTTTGAATACAAAAATTTGCTGCGGTATTATACCCCTGCCAGGAAAATCCGGGGATTGTCTGAAGCTCTTTTTTCATGTTCTGAAAATACATCTCATTCATATCCCCTACCTCGATTTTAAAAGGAACTTTGAGATTTTCCCATTGTAAAGAAGCTACACAAGACGAAGGTTGCCTGTCTTCAAATTCATAAGTAAGCCATTCCTGGTATTCGTTCTTTACAGGGGTTACATCCACCCGCAAAGCATCTTCTGCCGGCTCATAGTAAAAACTTCCCCAGGCAGTGGAATTATTGGAAAAAATAATGGTCCACGGTTTTCCCTCAGGCTGAGCAATCATGTGCAAACCATAGTTTCCGGCGGGGAGTTTTTTCCCTTCAATCATGACATCATGGGACACAGAAAAAATAGTTCCTTCATTTGCTCCCGCCCTCCATGGCCCTTCCTTGGCTGTACCAAAACCGAGATTTGTCATCCCGTAAGGAACCAGTTGGCCCCAGATTTTTCCTTTGCGGTCGGTGCCGTCTGGCGCAGAAACATCAGGGCTGCTGTAATTGATGGTAACTTTTACAAGGCCAATCCATTGCGAGACCTCTGCTTTTTGATTACCGCCGCTGGGAGGCAGGGTTACGTTGCCCTGGGAAAAGGCGATATGAGCTATTATGATAGCTGTAATAGTAAAAAAATATCGTTTTAAGTTTTGCATGAAATGTTGTTTAGTTATTCTACCAAATAACAAGATGTCTAATCGCTAGTAAACTTTCAATTGAAATGCAGGGAAATGTTGGGCTGATGCTGTAAATGGACTTCTCAATCAAAGATGGAAGAGAAAATTGTTAATGCAGGCTGCATTTGGTCAAATGTATTTTGTAAGGATTTGATTAAATATGTCTTGAGTAAATATTTTTTTTCGCAAAATATTATTTTTTTGTAGATTTGAAACATTGAGGAAAAACCCTACTGCCAAACACACACATTTATTTGTGTAAATCCAATCCCATCTTTTTAAACACTTTTGAAGAAACAGGCATATCCAACTGTAAATGAAAGGATATGTGATTTTTTTGTGTTGAGCTAATTGAAAAAAAATCGTCTCATAAAAAAAACGGATCATCAATTCCAAAAAATGCTGCCAGATAGAGATAACATACTAAATATTATAATCCGAAAGTAAATGACCGCTTTCTACCTTCGAACCAAGTCATGGTTGCCTATTATTCCGAAGACCCATGCCGGGGTTTTCATCTTGCTATTTTTTCTGTTTAGTTTTTCCTTTAGTCAATCCATTTCATTCAACCAGAGTTTCCTGGATTTTAATGGGAAAGGCTCTGTTTCTCAGGGTACTTTTATCCAGTTCGGACCTGATGGGAGATTGTATGTAATGGAATTGAAAGGATTAATCAAAGTATTTGATGTCCAGAAAGTTGGGCCCAATAATTATAAGGTCACAGCTGCCGAGACGATCAACGCAGTGAAAGACATCCCCAATCACAATGATGATGGCTCTGCTAATACGGGTAACAACCGGGAGGCAACGGCCTTATATGTTGGCGGAACTTCCTCCAATCCGGTGTTATATGTTTCATCCAGTGACTGGCGTATAGGTGGTCCCAGTGGTGATAAAGACCTCGATACCAATTCCGGCGTTATTACACGTCTTACCTGGAATGGATCTTCCTGGGTAGTCGTGGATATCATTCGCGGATTGCCCAGATCCGAGGAAAACCACGCCACGCATGGTCTTGAGTTCGCCATAGTGGGAGGAAAACCTTACCTGTTGGTCTGCCAGGGTGGACATACCAATGCGGGTTCTCCTTCTAATAATTTTGCATGGAGTACCGAATATGCACTATCAGGAGCAATCCTCGCAGTAGACCTCAATCAGATCAATGGTATTTCAACCAAAACAGATGGTTCTTCAGGAAGAAAATACATCTATGATGTTCCTACTCTCGATGATCCCACAAGAAATAATGTCAATGGCATCACTGATCCCAATGCCTCCGGCTATAATGGTATTGACGTTAATGATCCCTGGGGTGGAAATGATGGACTGAACCAGGGCAAACTTGTCCAGAATGGACCTATCGAAATTTTTTCCCCCGGGTACAGAAACTCCTACGATATTACCCTTACACAATCCGGAGCAGTTTATGTAACAGATAACGGAGCCAATGGCGGCTGGGGAGGTTTCCCGGAAAATGAAGGTCTCGGCGGAAACGTTACGAATAATTACCGCCCCGGAGAGCCCGGAAGCTCCAGCAGTGATAACGGTGAGGCTCCTGTGAATAATAATGACCACCTTACGCTGATTACCAATAATATCCAATCTTATTCTTTCGGCAGTTTTTATGGAGGACATCCCAATCCTGTGAGGGCAAATCCTTCCGGAGCTGGTCTCTTTACCCGTGGACCTCACTCTTCTGACCCGGGTGATTCCAACGGCAATGGATATACAGATGACTGGTTCAGAACTTCTATCTTAGGTGTAAACAATAGTAATTTTTCTACCCGTTCGCTTCCCGTAGACTGGCCTCCGGTTCCTGTTGGAATGGCGAATCCTGTTGAAGGAGATTTCAGAAACCCCGGCGGTTCAAACCCCGACGGTCCTGATGACAATATTGTTACTACCCTTCAGAACAACTCCAATGGAATTGATGAATATACTGCATCAAACTTTGGCGGAGCCATGCAGGGCGATCTGATCATTGGCCGTTCGAGTAACCTTCATCGGATTCA
>JAGQVA010000716.1 GCA_020438265.1 Bacteroidota bacterium | reverse complement strand
TTATTACTTAAGACAGGTATTCCATTATCTACATAAATCCCATTCTCAAAATCGATAAATGTTGAATTCAGAACTGAGACATCTCCATCATTCACCCTCACCCCATGATAATTCCCATTCTCAAACAAACTATTCCTTATCGTTCCCTTTGCATTCACTCCATCAAAATAAACCGCTCCACCCGA
This sequence comes from Bacteroidota bacterium, assembly GCA_020438265.1. Taxonomy (GTDB): domain Bacteria; phylum Bacteroidota; class Bacteroidia; order J057; family J057; genus JAGQVA01. The sequence continues at coordinate 3,257 of JAGQVA010000716.1, read as the reverse complement.
ACTATTTGTCCCTCCGGTATTACCCACCTTATCAAAATGACAATAAGCCAAATCAACTTCCCCATTGGTTATCCAGATTCCTGAACCGTGAAAAGAGGGGGAAGCATTCATGCTGTAGAAGGTAATGGAATCTGCCTTTGTACCATGAGCGGTCAGTTTTCCACTTCCAAAAACTCTGATGGCACCCGCATTAACAAACCCCATTTTTACTCCTGGTGCCAGGGATAAAGTATCAACAATCCTCAGCCCACTTGGCATGGTATAAATAGTTCCCAGTGGGTTTATATTAGGGAGTATCGCATTAGACTTTGTTTGAGGCACACTCCCCACATTATTGGTCTGACCAAAATACATTGAAAATTCAACTGTTTGGAGATCGCAATTACTGACATTGGAAACTCCACTTGGATGAGTCAGAATATCGGCACCGGATTGATTGGTAAAGGCACATTGGGTAATTGTCGGTTCACCATCCCAAATAAAAATTCCGTCATTACAGGAATCAATCCTGCTTTCGGTAATCTGACCATTTCCTCCTTTAAATGTTATCCCACGGCTGTTGCTATATTGTGGCAACCCTTTTAATAAAGAATGATCATAATCCAATTGCCCGGTACCAGAGACAAGAATGGCAGAATAATCTGTACTCCCGTCGATAATATCATCGATTCGGGTGTATGACATCCTTACTTTTCCGGATGGGATTTTTATTCCTCCCCGATTGGTACCAGTTGCTGTGCTTAAAAAGCGAATGGTATCCTGCGGGTTTCCTACCGCCCAGATTACTCCGGAAGAAGAGGTTTCTAGGAATTCAGAACCGGGAAAACTAATTGTTACTCCAGGATCAAGAAATAATGTATCAGCAGTAATCTTTAGCCCGTTGGTAAGAACATATTTAGTCTCAAGAGAGTCGATCAATGGAAAAAACGTCTTGGTGGTAACAGAGCCAGTACTGGTAATTTCAATTACATCTAACTGAGTATTTGAAAAGTTTTCTACTCCCTGCGGATAAGTTACTACATCAGAGTCTTCATTATTGGTAAAAGAAGAGTTGCTCACGGTTGGTGCACCACCTTTGACAATCATCCCAAATACACATGTGTTAATTGAGGACGAATCAATACTTACATTTCCGCTTTCATAGATGAGGCCTCTGGAAGAACCCATATTTCCCCTCACCAGACAATTATCAAGCGAAACATTAGCGTTTTTAAAGTAGATAGCGGCTCCCTCTGTAGGAGAAGCAGACTGCCTGAGGGTATCAAAAATGGCATGTGAAATACTTCCGGAACCTCCATTAAAATATATCCCTGCTCCTGGGTTTGCTCCCGTACTTCTGAAATGTACAGAATCTGTTTTGATTCCCAGTACGTTTAATGTTCCTGTTATTTCAAGCATTGTTGCAGCCGGGTATTGGACCTCGACTCCTGCCTGAATAGTGAGAGTGCTGGACACCTCAATAATGGTATTCACTACATAAGGGCTGCCGCCTGGCGTCCAGGTAGTGGGGGTTGTAATATCAGCATTCACCTGAGTCTGGGAAAAAGCAGATGAAAATTTGAATAGAAAAAACAGAATCAGTAGGCTAAATCTGAGAAAAGGATTATCCATTTTTTTAAATATAAATTCTTATGGCCAAATATCTGGCGATGATATAGGTTACCTCATACAAAATGGTTGAGATAACTAATTTCTCAATATTGACAGAAAAAAGTAAATATATATAACTGGCAAAAACCTACAAAATTCTTTTATCAACATTAGAGGTTTTCACTTTTACTTTTACTAGACTTTTGACGTACCTCGTCCAGTCTAAAGATTTTTTCAGGGCCAAACGGGGCGAAAAAATGCCAAAAATTCGTTTACGGAGCTTTCTTTTTCTTCTTTTTGACTTTTTCCCTGATGGGAAAGCGCTCTCTTTGGGGCAAAGCGGTTCCCTTCTTTCGCCCCTTTCCTTTTATTTTGGGTATTCATCAATTTTGAGTGGCAGAATTGCTCTGTTTTTGATTTTTTCACACTTTAAAAATCCAGAGTTTTTCTGCCTTTTTCAAATCCTTTTCTGGACGCCTTGCCAAAAGTCCAGAAATAGAGAAAATGCCTCCATAAAAATTCCACTAAGGTCAATCAGTTAAAAAATTACTATCTTTAGAAAAACCTTTACTTTTCCTGACGATGAAAAAATATATTACTCTATTCGCCTATATTCTTTTAACAGGAATGATCCTTTTCTCCTGTGAAAAAGTGAATATCAATGATGATCTTCAATTAATCGAAGCCATCGAATCAGCATCCAATAAATCGTCCGTTCAGCTCGCTGATCTTCCAGCATCTGCCAAGGCGGTTTTGAATGAAGATTATTCTGAAAGTGCTACAGAAGAAATCTTCCTGGCCGAAAATCTGGGTTATCAGGTTGAACTGATGAGAAATCACGGAACCCGCATTGGAGAACGTATCAGGGTGATTTTTACCCTTCGTGGCCGGGAATTACGAAGAAATGGAGACCGCACCACTGATCGCAGGACGGATGATGGTCGCGATCTTCGGGAATGTTTCCGACTGGTTTATCCTGTCACGATGATTCTACCTGACAGAACCACAATTACAAAGAATAACGAGGAAGAAATGATCAGAGCCATTCGCAGGTGGTATGCAGCTAATTCTGGTACTGATCATCGTCCCCAACTTCAATATCCGGTTACGGTTGAGTTTGCTGCAAATGACAGGAATACTTCAAATACGGTGGTGATTAATAGTGAGGAGCAGATGGATCGGGTGAGGAACAGTTGTGATTGATATGAAAACACTAAGATTTACATTTCAAATAATTGATCCATATTAATAGTATTCTGAGCCAGATAGCTATATTTATTTTGCGTCAAACCATAGGTAGTAACCAGAGTTAAAAACAAAGCTTTTTTCGTCCGGGTACTATCTCTAAAATTACCGATTTTATTCCGAAGGGTATCTGCGTATGATTTATTAATTGTAAACGGATTAATGGAAAATTTCATTTCACAGAGATTAACAACCTGATCTTTTCTGTCAATGACAAGATCTATTTGTGTATTCTCATCACGCCAGGTCGAAACAGAAGTCTGAACCCCGCTAATGCCTAATGCTTTTTTGATTTGACTTACATGATGTAAACAAACCATTTCAAAAGCATATCCGCTCCAGGCCCGAAACTGGGGTGATTCAAGGGCATTTATCCAGAAGTTTTCATCGTCAGGACTTGAATTTTTAATAAAATTCAGATA
>JAGQVA010000715.1 GCA_020438265.1 Bacteroidota bacterium | reverse complement strand
ACAATGTCCTCTATGGTTTTGCCGAAAACCCCGGGAAAAAATATTCTATCGTCTTTTTCGGCAATCTGAAAAATGGTTTGTATGAATGCAAATGGTTTTCCGTTCCCAAGTATGGCCAGAGTCAGCAAGGTTCACTGAGTTTCCAGATTTTTCAGGAAGGGAAAGAACTCCGGGTAAAATCCCAGACCGGAGGTTTTCCGGGACGCACACTCAGAGCAACCATTTTGCGAAATATTGGTACCAGCCTGCCAGAAGCCACCAAAGGTAGTTTTGCAGCCAGTTCCCGCAATGACCTCGACGGAGCCTGGTCATGCTCAGATGGGGCTACCTATTACGTTCGTCAGGTTAATGATGTGGTAGTCTGGTTTGGGGAAGCACCTTTTGCCGGAGGGCAACCAGTTTATGCACATGTATTCGTCGGGAAGCGCGTGGGAGATAAGGTCAATGGATACCTCGTTGACTTACCCAAAGGAGGGACGAATAACGCCTTTGACTTCAGTGTTGTCGTTACAGAAACACATCGAATACAGCAGCCTGATGGCGGACGTATTTGGAATCGCATCGGCGAACAGCCTCAGGCGAGAAATAACGTCCAAACCCGCCCGGGAGGAGGCACAACTCCTGCTACTCATTCGCAAGGGAAGAATACTCCAAATTCTTCAGACAAAAAAAATAGTCGCCCGTCAATGGCCCTTCTCACAGTTATGCTTCCGGATTGTGAAGCCAATGATTGTTCTTCACTCCCAGTTTTAATTCAAAGTATATCCAAACCTGAACTATATACCATAAGCATACCCAACAAAGAAGGTAATACAGGGAAAGTGATAGTCTCGGTTACCCCAGGCACTTATCAAATCAGCATAGATGGAAAAATGGACCCACTTCCCTACGAATCCAAAATGCTTACTTTATCTGCCGGACAAAAGGTAAGGGTTACCCTTGTTCAAAACTAAACCAGCTCCCAAACATCTTCAATGATGAAAACAAAATTAACTTACCTCAAACAACTCCTTTTTCAACCAAAACTATCATGAATTACTTTCGCCATATTTTAAGTATCATTTTGGCTATATGGGTATCTATTATGTCCTTATGGGGCCAATCTACAACGCATCGCGTTTCTTCCGTGCCACCACCAGCTTTTGGTGATTCTGACTACGATTCACCAGAAATCCGTACTCATTATTTGCGTCAGGCAACTTTTATGACTTCGCAGGGTGCCAGTCGTTCTGGGCAAAAATATTATGTCAATACCAATGCAACCGGGATGAATGATGGAAGTTCATGGGCAGATGCTTTCACTCATCTTGAAGATGCGCTGTTTTTGGCCGGAACAGGTGATTCTGTATGGGTAGCCCAGGGCACTTATTATCCCAGTGAGGTTGCTTTTGTTCCTTTTATCCTCGCCAATGGAATTCACCTCTACGGAGGATTTGCAGGGAATGAAGCCCTTCTAAGCGAACGGGATATTTCTTTACATCCCACTATTCTTTCCGGAGACATAGGCCAGGATGATCTTTCCTCTCCTTTAGACACCCTAACAGACCTTATTGGGACAAATTCCCTTCATGTGATTTACGCTGTGGCAGGAAAAGCCAGGACTGTAATGGACGGATTTACAGTTACAGCGGGGCAGGCCAATGCAGACTTAGAAGATGGTTATGGAGGCGGAGTGATGTCATTTACCATGCCTGGAGATACCTTTAGCATGTATATCAATCATTGCATTTTTCAGGGAAATCAGGCATCAAGAGGCGGAGGAGTTGGTATTCGGGGCATTAATGGTGAAAGAACCCATTTAGAAATTAGCCATTCATCTTTTTTGAATAATCATGCACAGACTACCTCATTCTGGACCGCTTCAGGAGCCGCAGTGGAATGTTTTATGAATATCCCGGGGACAGTAATGAAAAATGATTACACAGATTGTGAGTTTAAAGGAAATACTTCTGAAGACAATGGAGGAAGTATTCATCACCGGGATTTTGTAGATATCATTGACTCTTCTACAGTAAAAAGTTGTGTATTTGATCATAACCGCGCTGTTGCGAGAAATCCCGGTTTTAGTATCTATGGACAAAATGGTGTATCCGGAGCCATTATCATAGATAGCTGTGTATTTACAAACAATTCCATAAATGCTGGTTTTGGCATTGGAGGAGGGGTAGCTATTGCCTCTGATAATGGGGAGGATACCCTTAAAGTTAATGTCAGCAATTGTCTGTTTGAAGATAACACTTCATGGAGCGGGGGCGGAATGTCTGTGGAAGCCTTTAAAATAGATCCTCTCGCTCCTGGTCAGGTTGTATTTGCCAGCATGACAAATTGTGATTTTATCAATAACTCAACTTTTGTCAATGCAGGCTACGAACCATTTACCGGAGGGCTAAACCTCATGGCGGCCTCTTCTGAATTGAATGTAAACATAAAATCCTGTCATGTTGAGGGTAACTCTTCTGATATTGGGGGAGGGATCGGAATATATTCCTTTAATGGTGCGGTTGTCAAAGCTGAAGTATCTGATTGTTTCATTACAGGGAACCAGTCTACTGCTTCATCAGGCGGACTGGGAGCTTTTAGCTGGACAAAATTTCCTGATTTTCCGCTCAATCCGGATACTGCAACCCTCTTTTTATCTGTCGATCATTGCCTCATTATGAGTAATCAGTCCGGAGGAGACGCAGCAGGTATAGGTCTGGAGTTGGCAGGCGGAGCTTATGCAAACGCAACTTTTTCCAATATTGAACTTATCGGAAATCAGGCGACAGGAAGCGGAGGAGGATTGGGAATTATCCAAAATGCGATTATTTCAGGAAACGTAATTGCCACCATCGACAGTTGTTCCTTCGAAGGTAATCACGCTGTAAAAGGGGGAGGATTAGCGGTAGATGCAAATTTTAATGGATTTACCCTTGACCAGATGGTAAACCAAACCAGGTTTGTTAAAAACACTTCTGTAAATGGAGGAGGGTTGTATGTGTATAATAGAGGCCCCAAGGAGTTATCCGTAAAAACCACAAATATTTCTTTTCTGCAAGATTCAGCAGATAACCAGGGAGGGGCCATTTATGGTGCAAATGATGCCAGTGGCGGAAGTCTTATTATAGAATCTGAAAACACGCTTGTTAATGGAAATCATAGCAAAAGCGGAGCTATATCATTCACCACTGTTTTTGGATTGGTAAATAACGCATGGATGAATGGTACATTTGTCAGTAATACCTCATCTGGAGCCGGATCAGGAGGGGCAATGACTCAAAAGAGGATTTTGGGTACAAACAGCTTTTCCATTGCCAATTCCATTTTCTGGAATAATAAACGGGATAGTAATTTCTCAGACATTTTTATAGATGGAGCATCTCCAACGGTGGCTTCCAGCATCTTACAGGATACATCAACGACATTTCCGGTTTTAACCCAAAACCCTGAATTTGTCGACCTTCTGGGGCCT
>JAGQVA010000714.1 GCA_020438265.1 Bacteroidota bacterium | reverse complement strand
TTACAGAATCACCTGAAGCTACAGAACCCCCCGAAATCACAGAATCACCCGAAACGTCAGATTGATACGGCCATCGACCTGTCGGCTGGTTTTGGGTATTTGATGTTGCCAGAAATGCTGTGTTTCCCCTGACATGATTAGCAAACTTCCGTGCTCAAGATCCAGCTTTACTTTGGGAATGGTTTTATCTAACCGGTGTTTGAGGTGAAAAGCTCTTTTCTGCCCAAAACTCAGAGATGCAATTACCGGATTTTTCCCAAGTTCCGGTTCGTCATCGCTGTGCCAGCCCATACTATCCTTTCCGTCGCGGTAATAATTTAATAAAACACTATTAAATCGGGTTCTGGCAACTTTCTCCACTTTTTCTTTGATTGTTATTAATTCCGGTATCCAGGATTGAGGTGTCCAGGTGAGATTCGAATAAGTGTATGTTTTGCCCGGGTCTCCATACCAGGCTGTTAATCGGGGTTGGGGAATTTTTTTACCAAATATTTTGATGGATTCCTGTTGCCATTCAATTTTTTCTGCTAATTCCTTAAAAATTGTATCACTCTCAACAGGAGAATAAAAATCGGGATAATAATAGATCGTTCCGTTTTGTAATGGAATATTTGCCAAATATCAGTTGGAGTTAAAATGAAGATTGGGATTATTCGCTACAAGGTATTCCGGAAAGTCGGCGAGCAGAGGAATGGGATTATCCTCAGGATTGTCGCGAGGATCCAAATGGTAGGCATAAATCTTATATTTTTCCAAATAAGGAATAATCTCTTTGTAGTAGCAGTGAACCGAATCATTCGGGTCAAAATTCAGGTCATGAAATACTTTGACTTTTTTGTTGACATAGTTTTGAGCTTCCAGGGTCTGAAAAATGATGTGCGGGTCGCGAAGATCTCCTGAATAAGCATAAACGTCTTCTCCATCTTCAAAAATGTACCCAAAAGAAGGCATCTCCGGAATGTGAAGCCCATAAGTATCTACAGCGGTTATTCCTTCAAATTCCGATAAATCGGTAAACGTGACAACATCTTTATAGTTGGGAATACTAAAGCGAAGGAATTCACATAAATAATCCAGAAAAGATTTTGACGGCACAAGAATGTTTGCCTTACGAGAGGCTTTCAGAAAATATTTGCTATGGAGGAGAAAAGTAGACAGGCTACCAACATGGTCGTCGTGAAGGTGAGTAATAAGAATATGATCTATGGTATCTGCCAGACGTGCCTCTCGTAACTGCTTATAAGTACTATTGCCACAGTCAATGAGGATTCTGTGTCCTCTGAAATCAAGTAACGCGGCAGAATTACCAAGCTGAAAATCAAACGCACCTCCGGTACCAATAAAATTGATTTGCATGCGACTTTTCTCTTCTTTTTGGCCGAATATGATGATAAGATCAAATCGGTTCTGTAAGTTACAATTAGAATTTGTAAATTCTCACCCTTTATCCAATTTGTTATTGGTTTAGGTATAAAAATACCCTGTATGATACAATCTATGACCGGTTACGGGACGTCGACCCGCTCATCAAAAAACTTCCAGATAACCGTTGAAGTGAAGTCGTTGAATAGCAAGTATTTTGAGCTTTCTATTAAACTTCCCCGGGTTTACATGAAGTATGAACATTTGTTGAAAAACAAGCTGAGTAATCGTTTGATGCGAGGAAAAGTTTCCGTTCTGCTAAATGTTGAAGTCCTTAATGAGGATAAACGCACCCTGAAGATCAATCGGATTTTGGCTAAAAAATACCTTAGCGAAATTCGTCAATTGGGAAAATTCCTCGATATTGAAAAGGACGTGGAATTAGCATTCCTTTTGGAGCTACCTGAAGTAATTCCTACCGAAGCCGAACAAGAGGATGAGGAAGAGTGGAATCTGATGGAAGAGGCGATTCATGAAGCCATTGAGCATTTGATTGAAAGCCGAAATGAGGAAGGCAAAGCCCTGGATGAAGATATGCGACTCCGGCAGGAAGCAATCAGCCAATCTCTTGAAGAGTTAAAAGTACTGGCTCCCAGAAGATTAGAGCAGATCAGAAGCCGAATTGACAACTCCATGGATGATATCAGGAGGAAAATAGATGTCGATCAGAATCGGTTTGAGCAGGAATTGATTTTTTACATGGAGAAACTGGATATCAACGAAGAAATTGTCAGGCTGGAGCAGCACCTCAATTTTTTTAAACAACTCCGGGAAGAAGACTCCAGCAACGGCAAACAGCTTCAATTCCTGTCACAGGAGATGGGGCGCGAAATTAATACCATTGGTTCTAAAGCCAATGATGCCGAAATTCAACGACTGGTCGTGGGGATGAAAAATGAACTGGAAAAGATCAAAGAACAGGTATTGAATATTGTTTGATATGGCAATTGGGAATTAGCCTTTGGCTTTTGGCAGCCGAGTCTGTCATTTGCTTACGAATCACTTGCAGATAGCCAATGGCCAACCCCCAAAAGCTAACAGCCAAATATATCCCAAACGCTATGAAAGGATCTATACTACTCATGTTATCATGGGCCCTGTGGGCCTTATTCTTCTTTTCCTGCAATGATTCAGGACAAAAACAACTGGGTACCATTGATTTTAAGGTAACCGGAGATCAGGAAGCCCAACCCGTTTTTGAGGAAGGCCTGCTGTTATTACACAGTTTTGAGTATGAAGATGCCCGGGAATTATTCCTCCAGGCACAGGAGATCGACCCTGATATGGCAATGGCTTACTGGGGCGAAGCGATGTCCTATAATCATAGCTTATGGTCCCGCCAGAATTTTGAAAAAGGAACTGAAGCTCTGAATAAACTGGCCGATACTCCTGAAGAAAGAGTCGAAAAAGCAAAAACGGAAATTGAGAAAGACTTTATTCGTTCAGTCAATATTCTCTTCCAATCCGGGAAACCCAAAAAAGAACGGGATCAGGAATATGCTGACTTCATGGAAGAATTGTTTGAAGAATATCGGGGAAACCATGAAGTGGCTGCATTTTATGCCCTTTCTTTACTGGGATCTGCACCTGAGGGCAGAGACATGAGAACTTTTGAAAAAGGAGCCAAAATTGCCGAAGGAATTCTTGCCGAAAATGCAAACCATCCAGGTGCGCTTCACTATCTGATTCATTCTTATGATGATCCCGGACATGCATCCCTTGCATTAAAAGCAGCTGATAGTTATGCTGAAGTCGCTCCTGATGCCAGCCATGCCTTACACATGCCGTCTCATATTTATGTGGCTATGGGAATGTGGGATGAAGTGGTTTCTTCCAACGAAGCTTCTTATCAGGCCAGTCTCAATCGAATGGATAGAAAAGACCTGAACAATGATGCCAGAGGTTACCACTCCTACCATTGGTTATTATATGGGTACCTTCAGCAAGGCAGGATTGAGGATGCACGAGATTTGATTGAGGATATGGATGTTTATGTGGAAGAGATGCCATCAGAAAGAGCCAGGACGCATT
>JAGQVA010000713.1 GCA_020438265.1 Bacteroidota bacterium | reverse complement strand
ATTATTGATACGATGAAAAGGGCGGGTAGCCCATCCCAGGGAATAACCAACCGTGGTTTTTAGCTGAAAATTCCCTTTTTCTATCAGACGAAAATTAATAACCGGAGAAAAGGTAATGACCTGTCCAAATACATCCGGATTTCCTGGTTGAATGTAAAGGAAAGAAAGTCCGATTTCGGGATAGCGATATAACCCATGCCATTCTTTTTCACCAGATGTGGGCTTTAAGATTGATAATTCCAATGCTCTGGAATTGTGCTGAATATCAGGCCAGACGGGATTAATTTCCAGCATTCTGCCGTAGTGGGCTCCGATCTGGAAGGTGGTTTGGGCGGTGGTGGGAAAGGTTATGAAGAGAAGAAGCAAGGGGAATAGCATTACTCTTTTAAGGAGACAATATTTGCTCTTGTGTTCCTCATTATTAATGATTTTTTTATCCGCTGGAGGCCTTGCCCCCAATCGTAGTCGGGGGTGACAGCTACCGCGTCCGGGGTGACAAAGCTTATGCTTTAGGGGCACACGCCGAAATGTTCGGCGTGTGTTTAACAGCCAATGGCTGTCACCCCCGGCTACGACCGGGGGCCTCCTGCCGATAAAAAAACATAAATCATCCATCCAGTCCCTTCAACACTTCCAACGCCTCACCAATATGATTATCAATCTGAAACTGAGAAGAAAACCTGTGTCTCACAATTCCTTCCTTATCAATGACAAATGTTTCTCGCCCAGGCAATAAGCCTAATAGGGATCCTTTTACTCCATAACTTTTCCTGACTTTATTATCAGGGTCGCTGAGGAGAACAAAAGGCAGTTTTCTGTTTAGTGCAAAGTTCTTGTGAGACTCCACAGAATCAGCACTTACACCAATTACTTCCGCCCCAATAGCTGTAAAATCCTCATATTGATCGCGAAAACCGCAGGCTTCTTTGGTGCAGCCGGGTGTTTCATCTTTGGGATAAAAATAGAGGACGATATTCTTTTTACCGATAAAATCTGACAATTTTACCAGTTCATCATTCTGGTCTTTTAACTCGAAATCAGGGGCGACCGAACCCAATGCAACCTTTTCCATAAACAATATTTCCTTTCAGTAGATCGTAAAAGTAGGGAACAAAAATATAACTTAAATCGGTTTTGATTAAATTGCCCTTACCATTTAACCGTTAATCTTACCTTAACCTTAATAATTCAACATGAGAAAACTAAGACTCTTATTAATTGTTACCATTGCGGTATTATTTTTTCAGAATCAGGCTGGGGCCCAGTGTACGCCGAATACAACTCTTACTGATGTAGGACTTTATCCTGACTCACTGGTAGCTTATGTGGGAGCACCTTTTAATGATACTATACAAGCTGTTTTGCCTACAGATACTGTAGTCAATTTTGGAACCGGAAACGTACAGGCTTACTTTTGTAGCTATAAAATCAAAGGTACAACTCCTGATTTAGGAACTTTGGGACTGGCTATCGATTGTGATCAGGCCGATTGTGATTATACCGTAGATCACACTACCGGAGGGAATGTGAACTGGGGTTGTATTGTGATTTCCGGAACACCAACCCAAGAGCTGGACTCTATTGGAGTAATCATCGAGGCACATGTGGGTACATTAGTTGGTACCGCTTGTAATCCTCTTTTGACGCTTCCTGATACCCTCTACTTCCAGTTGAAAATCAGTGATACAACAACCAATTCTATTTACAAAGACCTGGATCGTAAAGCGCTGAATTTCTCTCTTTTCCCAAATCCTATGGAGCAAAGCACTCAGCTTCAATTTGATATGCCTGAAAGAGGAAATGTAGAGATTGAATTATACAATACACTGGGACAAAAAATGAAGACCGTTTATTCCGGCGTAGCTTTGGGAGAACAGTCTGTAAATATTACCGCCGATGGTCTGGCCAATGGTTTGTACTTCGTGCGCATGAACATCAATCAGGGTGAAAGAATCATCACCGAGAGATTGATGATTAATCGATAAGATATCTTCTAATTGCATGTATTTCGACAGAAATAGATCGCCCCAAAGTCCCCTCCTCTTTTAAGGTAGGGGATTTAGGGGTGGGTCCTTTGCCACAGATTCCATCCTTTGATGTCTTTATATAGCATCCCTAATTGATTTTTATGATTAGACCCCCATTCATCTTTGCGATTTCCCGTCTTGCAAGTGCCGGGATCATAGTTTTTTTATGCTCTATCCTTTATGGTTTGGGCCAACATATAACCGTCAGTGGGCAGATTACTGATGCTGCCACTGGAGAACCTCTGGTTGGTGCATCGGTTTCGGTGCTCAAGCTCGGCGTAGGTGTGTATGCTGCTGAAGAAGGCAGATATTCTCTGAATGTATCTACTGCCGGACAGGAATACATTGAGATATTCTTCTCCTACGCCGGTTATGCTAATCAGACTTTCACAATCAATGATTTAAGCCAGACTTCAGTCACTCAAAATATAGAACTGGAACCCGAAGGCTTTACAACCGAAGACGTAGTTATCACTGCAACCAAGGGTTTTGCCCAGGCTCAGTCCGATGTTACCATGTCTATCGAAGTCATACGGCCATTATCCATTGATCTTCAGGCTACACCAACCATTGATAAGGCTATTTCGCAAATTCCGGGGGTTGACAACCAGGACGGACAGATTAATATTCGCGGTAGTTCGGGTTATGCTTACGGAACGGGTAGCAGGGTAATGGTAACGCTCGATGGGTTGCCATTAATTACTGGCGATGCAGGAACTGCCAACCTGGATTTGATTCCGGTTGATAATATTTCCCAGGTAGAGGTTATGAAAGGAGCAAGCTCTGTTTTATATGGATCTTCTGCGCTTGGCGGAGTTATCAATATTTCCACTGCCGATCCGGGGCCAGAACCGACAACTTCTATTCGTCTGCGTTACGGAATGTATGGCCCCCCAAAAAACAAAGCCCTCGATTGGGACGGAGATAAAAACGCATGGTCGGCGTCAGCGCATATTTTCCACTCCCGCAAAATCGGAAAAGAAGTGGATTTTACCCTTCAAAGTAATTTCATCAAAGAAACAGGATATCGGAAAGGAACCGACACCGAGGAATACCGAAATATGTTTATGTTTCGCTACAAACCTGCGAAAGTCAGTGGTTTAACCCTCGGTTTTAATGCCAGTGTGAGTGTAGATTCCAGTGGTCAGATTTTATACTGGAAAGGTTATTATCCCGATACCGTAATTGAAAATAACCAAACCATTATTTCCGGTGGTGCGCTTACCCCAACTGATGACAACGGCGGTTTTCGCAAGCAAATGTCAACCGTCATCGGTCTTGACCCGGTGATTAAATACCTCACCCCCAATGGCAAAAGCCTGCTTTGGTATCGGGGCCGTTATCTTCAGAACAGCAACTCCAATAATACCAATCAGTCCAGCAGAAATTATATCATGTATAATGACTTTCTCTATCAGCGCACATTGTGGGGGAAGG
>JAGQVA010000712.1 GCA_020438265.1 Bacteroidota bacterium | reverse complement strand
CTCCATACTTACTCATGCCTCAAAGAATGAACCGGATTCGACCGCGCCGCTTTCAGCGAATGATACCCCGTAGTCAATAAAGCAATAGCAAATGATACCATTCCCGCCAGGCCAAAAGCATATACAGGCATATCTGTCGGATAAGCAAAATCCGACAACCAGTTACTCATACCAAACCATGAGACGGGGGCCGCAATCAAAATAGCGATAATCACCAGTACAGCGAAGTCGCGGGAAAGCAGATATACAATTTGGCTATTTTCAGCACCCAGGGTTTTCCTTATACCCACTTCTTTGGTGCGTTGCTGGGTAACAAAAGACGCGACTCCAAATAATCCCATGCAGGCAATCAGAATGGTCAGAATACTGAAATAGCCAAATATTTGCATCATTTTTTCCTCCTGCTGGTATTGCGAATCAAAAAAAGCATCGAGGAAAAAATATTCCATTGGATGACCAGGATCAAAGGTCTTCCATTTCTCTTCTACAAAACTGACCGAAGCCCTGATATCACCTCCTTTCAGGTCAATCAGCATTCTTCCCGGAGAATTGGGGTTGTAAATCCAGACCAGCGGATCAATCTCATTATGCAAGGAGGTATAATGATAATCTTCAAATACGCCCACAACGTGCCCGTCATTCGCTGCCTGATTATTAGCCATCAGGCCCCACTGCATGCGTTTGCCGACGGGGTTTTCCCAGCCCATCGCTTTAACAAAAGCTCTGTTGACCATAAAAGCCTGTTGTGGGTCTGTGGTGCGGCTGCGCTCAAAGTTTCGGCCTTCAAGCAGATTGATATTCATGACTTCCATGAATTTTTCGTCCACACTGACTACGTTGTAGTGGTTTTCTTTCAAATCGCCATTGGCTTGTTCGGTGCGGAAAAGCAAGGAGCCTGAACCCTCTCCGGGCACACTTCGTCCTGTGGTGGCTACATCTTTTACCCCTGGATGAGTGAGTAATTCATATTTCACCTGCGAAAAACGGCGGAATATGCTCGTATCGCCTGGGACTTCTACCACCATCACTTGGTCTTTATTAAAGCCCAGATCGCGGTTTTTCAGGTAATCCATTTGTTCGTACACGATCAGCGTAGCAATGATCATAATCACCGAAATGGTAAATTGCACCACTACCAGGCTTTTCCTCAGCCAGTTTTTACCAGAAAGACGCAAAGTGCCTTTTAGAACATCTACAGGATTAAAAGAAGACAAATAAAATGCAGGATAACTGCCAGCCACGATACCAACCACGATAACAATCCCCAGCATGGCCATCAATATTTCCGGATGGAAAAGCGCAGTAAAAGAGAATGATTTTCCTGCCAAATTATTAAACACAGGTAAAGAGACCTCCACGACAATAATGGCTAATGCCAATGCAGTCAAAGCCAGAATCATTGATTCTCCCATAAACTGGCTAATTAAATGTGAACGTTCTGCTCCGGAAGCTTTGCGAATACCTACTTCCGTACTGCGCCGGGTAGACTGAGCTACCGAAAGATTGATATAATTGATACAGGCAATCAGTAGGATAAACAACGCCACCATTGAAAAAATATAGAGGTATGATTGATTCCCCTTGGGCGTATCATAACTCATATCGGTGCGAAAATGAAGCTCAGGCAATGGGGTCAATTCGTAATGCATTTCTCCGTCAATAGAATTTTCCCGCCAGAATGGAATCACTCTTTCCTGTGAAAACTGCTCTAGTTTTTCCTTGAAGTCATCCGGATTGATGGGTTGTTTGGTTTTCAAAAAAGTATAAAAACCCAGTCGTCCCCAGTCCCACATAAAAGTCTGACGCGCCTGCTCCGAAAGGTCGAGCATAGAAGTCAAAGCATTGACGGGTAAATCGGAATTGGAAGGGAGATCTTCCATGACTCCCGTTACCTCAAAATCATTATTATTGAGTTCGATTACCTTGCCTATTGGGTCCTGATCACCAAAATATTTTGTAGCCAGTGATTGAGTCAAAACCACTACTCCCGGCTTTGAAAGAGCGGTTTTTTTATTCCCTTTGATGAGTGTGTAGGAAAACAGGTCAAACACATTCGGATCGACCATGTATATCAATCGTTCATTAAAGAGTCTATCCTGATATTTAACCGAAACCCGGTTGCTACTGAACCGAAAGCGGACAAAGGTGTCAATTTCCGGATAAGCTTCTGTCAAACCAGGTCCTACAGCCATTCCTGTCAGGGCATAATGATCCTGATTTGTACCCATTCGCATGATATTGGACACCCGGTAAATCACATCCTTATGCTCATGGTACTGATCGTATTGCAATTCATCCTGCACAAAAAGGGTAATCAGCAGGCAGCAGGAAATCCCCAATGCAAGGCCAATAAGATTAATAGAAGTATTTACCTTATTCCTGAGAAGGTTCCTGAAGGCGATGGTGATATAGTTTCTAAACATATTTGAAGAATAGATGAATGTTTTCTCATGAATTGTTTTCTTTAGACCTTCCAGGTTTTTGAACCTGGAAGGTCTGAAAGAAGCTTTTAAACCGCTACGGTTTTATTCTCAGCTACTACCCTACCGTCCAGCAGGCGAATAATCCTCCGGCTAAAAGAAGCATCATATTCAGAGTGAGTCACCATGATGACTGTGGTCCCGGCTTCGTTGAGTTCCGTGAGAATTTTCATGACTTCATTGCTGTTTTCGGAATCGAGGTTTCCCGTTGGTTCGTCAGCCAGAATCAGTTTAGGTCTTGTTACCAATGCTCTCGCAACCGCCACCCGCTGTTGTTGTCCTCCTGAAAGTTGCTGAGGAAAATGATTTACCCGATGCATAATTTGCAGGTATTCCAGCATTTCATGGACTCTTTCCCTGCGCTCTTTTGCAGTCATTTTCAGATAGATCAGTGGAAGCTCCACATTCTCAAAAACCGTCAGTTCGTCAATCAGATTAAAACTCTGGAATACAAAACCAATATTTCCTTTGCGCATCCGCGCCCTTTGTTTTTCATTCAATCCATTTATTTCCGTTCCCATAAAAGCAAAAGAACCCTCTGAGGCACTGTCAAGCAGCCCCAGGATATTCAGCAGGGTTGATTTTCCGCAGCCGGAAGGGCCCATGATAGAGACAAATTCTCCTTCCTCAATTTCGAGAGATATTTGGTTAAGGGCTGTGGTTTCGACTTCCTCTGTGCGGTAGATTTTGGTTAAGTTGTGGGTGTGGATAAGCATGCTTGTCATTTAATTTTTTTTCCATTGGGACCGGATTAAAATCGCGGTCCAATAATGGGGATCATTTCATCCTGAGGATGTATTTATTCATGATTCTTTAGAATCCTCATCATTTCAATATTGAACCGCGATTTTAATCCGGTTCAATCATAAGAATCATTTCTTTTATCCCAATTGGCATGCCCAACTATAAAACCCTCATAATGAATCCATTAAACCCAAAAATAAGCAAAATTTGCTCTTCCGGTTGCCCGTAACCGTTACAAAAGGT
>JAGQVA010000711.1 GCA_020438265.1 Bacteroidota bacterium | reverse complement strand
AAAAGCCAAATTTACCTGCTGCCCCAACACGGACCAGCAAAGGGCTTCAAACAGATCTTCCACACCGATAATGCGCAAACCTCTGAACCTCTCCACAATCGGAGCAAGCAACGGATCATTCTCTGAAAGTTGGTAAAAAGGGGTTAGATCACGGTCCAGATCAAACCAGTGGCGAATGAATATTTCAATCCTGTTCTTTTGAGAAGCGTCAGGCTTGCCGTTTAAAACGGTAATATCCAAACGGCCTTTTTCGGTTAGGGCAATTTCCAGGAACCATTTTTTCTGGTCAAATTCGACTAATTTGTAAATGGATTCTTCTTCAACCGAATGGAGTAATTCGTCTTTCGATCGGGTGAGATATGCCAGGGTATGTCCATAGTGGAAATCCCGGGGAATGGATATGGAAAAGGCAGAATTAGTCAATGGATCTACTTTAGCCTAAAGATAATATTAATTATCAATCCATCCCGGTTTTACGAATTCATCGCCAGCCACTCACGGTACAAAATTCCGTAATTGATCATATCCACACTTTTACCATTGACGGTACCGGCGTCACGATCAATCCCTTCCCAGTTAAAATTCAGGCGATTGGCTACTGCCTGACTGCGATAATTATCGGTAGCACATTTGATTAACACCCGATGTACCTGCTTTTCCTTAAAAAGATAATCAATACATTTTCTGGCAGCACGGGTAACAATTCCTTTACCCTGAAAATCGTGGGATAACCAGTAACCAATTGCAACCTGATTGAGATCACGGTCTCCATCATTAAAGTCAATCATCCCAACCAATTGGTCCTGATAGTAAATACCATAAACCCATCGGCCTGCAAAAACATCTTTATAGCGTATGGCTCTGATAAAACTTTTGCTGTCTTTAACACTTTGCAACTTTTGAATCCAGCTCAACCAGGCTTCGAGATGCTTGCGGTTAGCATCCACAAGGTCGAAAATCCGACGGGCATCGTCCATATTGATGGATTTGAGGACAATATCCTCATCCACTTCCAGTTCCGGAGCGAGTGTTTGAAATAATGGACGGAGTGTTTTCCCTATCGGAAACAATTTTTTCAGGGTCGAAGCATGATCTGGATTAGAGCTGGTGGATTTTTTAACCTCTGAGTTTTTCATACAAAGCGAAGGTCTGTTTCCAATCTACTCATAAACTGGCAAAATCTATACCCAATCGTGGTGAGCAGTCACTTTCAGGAGATATTTGACCACGCTGTCTGTTTCATTGGTTCCGATCACTTCCGAAGCAATGGCCTTTAATTCTGACCGGGCATTACCTGTTGCAACTCCCCATCCGGCCATTTCAAACATACTGATATCGTTGAGATGATCACCAAAAACGGTTAAGTGTTCGGTTTCATACCCCAGAGATTCAATTAAATGCTGAATAGCTCGTGCTTTGGTCGCTCGACGGTCGTAAATGGAAAGCCAGTTCCAGCCCGGAACTTCATTCACATCGTAAATATACATGACCAATTGATCGCCATAAATCCTTTCCAATTCGGATTCTATTTCCTTCAACACCTCAGGCCTTTCGATAAAATTAATGCAAATGATTGACTCATGTAAGTGATCCAGGCAGTTTTTGATATCATTGAGACGAGGATCTTTATGAAAGATACGGTTATCCCGGTACCATTTCATTCCTTCATTTTGAATGGGTTCCAGGTAGAGTTTATCCTCGGTCCCATCAAAGGTGGAAAGAAACACATTTCCTTTGACCCGACGAATCATTCGAATAATTTCATCAACTATCTGACTGTCCATGGAATTCACAAAAAGGCGTTCTCCCGACTGGAAGTCTGTAATATAAGCCCCATTGGAACAGACAACAGGCAACCTTAAAGGTAGGTTTCCCAGTACATGCCTGACCGTTACTACACTTCTGGCGGTAGCTACGGAAAAAGGGATTTCCTTTGCCAGAAGCATTTCCAAATTTTTACGCGAATAGTCAGACAGGCACGCATCATTTTTTAAGAGCGTACCGTCGAGATCAGAAACAAATATTTTGGACATAAGACAATCGGGGATTTGAACCTTTGAAACGCGAAGAATCAGCAAAAGTTAAAATTGAACATAAAACCGCAGAAATCCCGCTTCAAAGTTCAAAAGATATTGCGTAATTTCGTGTCTATTAAATTCGGAACAGATGTCAAACGTGAGAAAAAGAAAAGGCCTTGGTCGTGGATTAGATTCTATTTTGCCTACCAATCTTCCAGCAGATAAGCCGGAAGTAAACATCAACCTGATTCCTGTCTCTCAGATTGAGCGGAACCCTTTCCAGCCCAGATCGGAGTTTGATGAGGAATTATTGAAAGAATTGGCCGATTCTATTAAAGAACAGGGCATTATTCAGCCTTTGACAGTCAGGAAGCTGGAAGCGAATAAATACCAGCTTATAGCTGGTGAAAGGCGTTTGAAAGCCTCCAAAATTGCCGGATTAACCGAGGTTCCAGCCTATCTACGCACTGCCAATGACGAACAAATGCTGGAAATGGCTTTGATTGAGAATATTCAACGGGAAGATCTCAATCCCATTGAAATTGCCTTTTCATACCAGCGGATGATTGATGAACTGGGCTTAAAACAAACGGAACTGGGAGATAAAGTAGGAAAAAACCGGGCTTCTGTTGCGAATTATCTCCGCCTTCTGAAACTTCCTCCCAAAATCATGAATGGTCTCAAAACAAAAACCATCAGTTTTGGTCATGGGAGGGCTTTAATTGGTGTGAAAGACCCTTTTAAGCAGGAAGATTTATATAATGAAACTCTCACGCGAAGCCTTTCCGTCAGACAATTGGAAACCCTGATTCAGGGAATTGAAAAAAAGGAAGCCAAGCCGAAAGTCCCTCAGTCTAAAGAGGAAATGACGCCCGAAAAAATCCAGTTGCGAAAAGTAACTGACCAGTTGACGGCCAAATTTGGCAATAAGGTAAAGTTAAACCAGAATGATACTGGAAAAGGAGAAATCACCATTCCATTTAATTCTAAAGAAGATCTCAACCGCATTTTAGAGATAATTGATTTATAAGTCATTATTCGATTACAACCTCCCGTTGTATTTGCGTCACCTTATCGGTAATGATTGAATTCAAATTTATGATCTACAGAATTGTCTGTATTATATTATTAATCAACTGGGTAGTGATAATAAGTCCGGCTCAGGTGGTAAAACCCAAAAAGCTGCCACAGGACTCCCTACAACAAAAAGTGAATCCTCCCAGTCAGACAGATGTTGATCATTTACTTGATTCTCTTCGAAATATCAAGCAAACACCTGCGATTCCAGATCTTTCTCCGCCAGAAAAAGATCCTTTTGTAAAAAAAATTACCACAGCAGTTAAGGAGCAGCTCCCGACGCTGACGGAGATAGACACAAAATTAAAACTCAGACTACGTTTTCCCTGGCGGGAAGATATCCTGATACCTCTCCCCAAAGCACTCAAACAAGCCAGTGGA
>JAGQVA010000710.1 GCA_020438265.1 Bacteroidota bacterium | reverse complement strand
GGACGAAAATACCCTCGTTATCTTCACGTCGGATAATGGACCCTGGTTGAGTTATGGAACCCATTCCGGCGAAGCTCATCCTTTGCGAGAAGGCAAAGGTACGGCTCTCGAAGGTGGAGTGAGAGTTCCTTGCGTAATGCGATGGCCGGGAAAAATTCCCGCCGGAGTTAAAACTTCTCTACCTGCAATGACCATTGATCTGCTTCCGACCATTGCCAGTCTGACAGGCGCTGAATTACCTTCTCGGAAAATTGACGGAATGAATATTTCTCGCCTTATTTTTCATGAAGAAGGAGCCAATAACCCACACGAATCCTATTATTTTTATTATCATCAAAATGAATTGCAGGGAATTCTTAGTGGAGATGGACGCTGGAAACTTTACCTTCCGCACACTTACCGTTCTTTAAATGGTAGAGAAGGCAGAAATGATGGACTGCCGATTCCCTATGATCAGAATCAAATGGGGCAAGAACTCTACGATCTTGAAAATGATATTAGTGAAACGACTGATGTCTCAGCCGAAAACCCTGAGATTGTAGCACAATTGCTGGAATACGCAGAGCAAGCCAGAGCAGAACTGGGGGATAAGTTGACCGAGCGAGCCGGCAGTGGAAACAGAGAACCGGGGAAAGTAGTTTGGGATACCACAGAATAATATTTAAGATGAAAGAAGAAAAAACACAGAGACACAGTGGCACAGAGAAAAAAACAAAGGTTAACCTTTTCTCCGTCTCTCTGTGCCTCCGTGTTTTCATTTTCTGGGGAAGTATCGGGATACTTCAACCTAATCTGATCTTATCCCAAACTACCTCTGAAATTTGCAATAACGGCATCGACGATGACAAGGACGGCCTTATCGATCTCAACGATGGAGATTGTGATTGCCAGTACATCGAACCTGTTTTTTCAATACCCAATCCATCCTTTGAAGAAAAATCCTGCTGTCCGGTTGGTTCCGGGCGAATGGAATGTGTCGACGATTGGGTAAAAAGCTCGGTTACTACCCCTGACTTTATCAATCTCTGCGGATTCCAGGGATTTAATTTGGTTCCCATGCCCAAACCTATTCCTGATGGAGAAGGTTGTGTCGGTTTTTTTAATGGCTATTCTGGTCCCGGAGATTCTCGCCCTACGTGGAAAGAGTATGTGGGAGTTTGTCTGGATGTACCTTTGCTTGCAGGTGTCACTTACACTTTTGAATTTTATGTAGGTTTTTCAGAAGAGCCTTATAGTCCGGGATTTAAATTGAGCTTTTTCGGTACTCATACTTGTGATTATCTTCCTTTTGAATACAATAATCAAGAGTTTGGCTGCCCATCAAACAGTGTGCGCTGGACTACACTTAGCAGTGTTGATGTAGAAGGGACAAACGAATGGGTTCTCGCACAAATGACAATCACGCCCCATGATGATGTTTATGCCCTGGTAATTGGTCCGGCATGTCCGCTTGTTGTTCGGGATTATAGCTCTTATTATTTTTTTGATCATATAACTCTCGTCAATCAATCTTCAGATCCATTCGATATTCAAGCCAACGGCAATCCCTGCGGAGATCAATTTTCTCTATCCGTCGCTGATGCCCCTATTTTTGATTATCAATGGTTTAAAGATGGAATTGCGCTTGTCGGAGAAAATGAAGCAAGACTTACTCCTAACCCAAAATATGGCCCTGGTATCTATCAGGTCATGATGACAGACAGTGTGGAATGTCAAATTTCCCGGGAGTATATCCATGAATTACCCGTTTTCAGTGGAATGAAGAATCTCGCTATCTGCCAGGGAGATGCCTACTCATTTAATAATCAGGCACTTACTGCGCCAGGGATCTACATTGACACGCTCAAAACTGCAGATCAATGTGATAGTATTCTCACCTTAAACCTTGAAGTTGTAGAAGGATTTCGCACACAGGTCGAAGCAAAAATATTTCCCGGAGAAACGTATCAGGTAGGAGGACAAACCTTCGATCAGGAGGGGAAATATGACATTATGCTGCTTTCCCAGGCAGGTTGTGATAGCCTCGTGCTGCTGACGCTCAGTTTGTATGACGCATATCTTCCTTCAGCTTTTACGCCAAACGGAGATGGAATCAATGATATTTTCATAGTCATGGGAGGAGAGGATTTGGTTTTAATTAAAAATCTGTCGGTTTTTAATCGCTGGGGGAATCTGGTATACACCGCAACTGACATTCGGGCGAATGATCTTACCCAGGGTTGGGATGGGAGGACGATTCACGGCCCTGGGGCCGAAGGGGTGTATATTTTTGTGGCGCAATTGGTTTATGATGATGGGAAAGCGCGGGATGTTTCGGGATCGGTTACTTTGATTCGATAATTCTATCTTACAATTCTTAGATACACTTCATAGCTCCCACAGATAACATAGATTCCACGGATCTAAACGCTTAAAGTGAGATTTATCTGTGAAATCCGTGTTATCTGTGGGAGAATACATTCGTGGGTTAGATAATCCTTGCTTGCGCTTCTGAGAAAAAACCCCGTATTTCCCTCTAAAATCAACTACCTGCTACTGATCATGCCAAAAGAACCCTTTTCCGACCTGCTCGAAGAAGCAAAACCCAAAATCAATCCCTGGGCGTGGATATCTACCTTATATTTTGCTGAAGGGATACCTTATGTGATTGTGATGGTCGTCTCGACGATCATGTACAAAAACCTGGGAATTTCCAATTCAGATATCGCCTTTTATACCTCCTGGTTATACCTTCCCTGGGTGATCAAATTTGCCTGGAGTCCGTTTGTGGATATTCTTAAAACCAAACGATTCTGGATTATTGTCATGCAATTAATCCTGGGAGTGGGATTTGCGGGAGTCGCTCTTACCCTTCCGGCTGATAATTTTTTCCGTTACAGTCTTGCGTTTTTATGGCTTCTGGCTTTTAGCAGTGCAACACATGATATCGCTGCGGATGGATTTTATATGCTGGCATTAAGGGAAGACCAACAGGCATTTTTTGTAGGAATTCGTTCAACCTTTTACCGCATTGCAATGATTACCGGTCAGGGATTACTTGTAGTCTTGGCAGGTTATTTAGAAGAACAAATCAATCTGGTGCGTGCATGGCAAATTACGATGGGAGTTTCAGGTGCATTGATGATTTTTCTGTATTTATACCATAGCGCCATTTTGCCTAAAGTAGAAGATGAGCCTGAAGAAAAAACCAGTTTTAAAGAAATTTTGAATGAATTGGTTAAGGTACTGGTCAAATTTTTCCAGAAAAAACAGATTCTCCTCATCATTGTTTTTATCCTGTTATACCGTTTGGGAGAAGCGCAACTGGGAAAAATTGCGGCACCTTTCCTGCTTGACAGCGTTGATGCTGGCGGATTAGGGATTTCAACCAAAGAAGTGGGGTTAATTTACGGGACAATCGGCGTCATTGCTCTGGTGGCAGGAGGAATTATCGGAGGAATTCTGGCTTCCCGCGATGGATTAAAAGCCTGGATCTGGTGGATG
>JAGQVA010000709.1 GCA_020438265.1 Bacteroidota bacterium | reverse complement strand
TGATGATTTGTGATGTGAGTAAGTCTATGGACTTGTACAGCCGTTTTTTGATTCAGTTTATTTATGCGTTTCAATCTGTATATCGCAGGGTTGAAACCTTTGTTTTTAGCACTTCTTTGCACCGGATTACAGAAACCCTGAAAGACAAAAGCTTTGACCTGGCCATGCTCCATCTGTCGGAAACCGTCAAAGACTGGTCAGGAGGTACAAGAATCGGTTCTTCTTTATCAGGTTTTTATGAAGAACATGGAAACAAGTATTTAAACAAAGATACGGTTGTTCTGATCATGAGTGATGGCTGGGATACCGGAGAAACGAAACTCATGACTGAATCAATGCAACATATTCACCGGAAAGCAGGGAAAGTCATCTGGTTGAATCCCCTTTCCGGAAACACTGCCTTCAGCCCCGAAGTGCAGGGACTCAAAGCTGCCATGCCCTATATTGATGTATTTGTGCCCGGACACAATATTGATAGTCTGAGGAAAATGATCAAACATCTGCGGTAAAAACAGAAGAGAGAAACACTTGCGTATTCCTCTCTCATCAGGCGGCTAAAATTAAGGAGAACTCATTCGCTTTTGTTGCCAAAAGCTTGTTTACATTAGGTTGAAAAATCTGTGTAATTGTAGATTCACTTCAATAGATTTACAATTTATGACTACACATAAATTGAAAACGAATGGGGTAGGGGATTATTATTTGATATTGGCAGAGATGGGGTAAAGATAAATAATAGGTGACAAATTCTATCCTAATTGACTTATAATCAGGTGATTGTTATTTCCCGATTTCTTAATCTTAATAAAACTTTTACAAATTGATAAAATATACAAGCAATTGCGAAACAAAATATGGAACTTTCAGTATAAATTGAAAGATATGGAACATTAAATCAACCTACTATGTCTCTCAATATATTTGCCTATCTGATTTATCTTTTTTCCAGCATGGGACTTACTTATTGGGTTGGAAAAGCCCTTTTTAAATATGGTCGTCCTTTTCTTGTTGAAATTTATCACGGGAATCAAAAACTTGCCGATGCTGTCAACCAGTTATTATTGGTGGGATTTTATTTGCTGAATATTGGATATGTAGCTCTTTCCATGAAAATGGGAATGAATATCCAAAATTTCGAGCAGATGCTGGAGGAACTTAGCTTTAAAATTGGACTGATTGTGATAGTGCTGGCAGGGATACATTTTATGAATCTGTTTGCTCTTTTCAGACTAAGTCGGAAGAGTAGAACAGATGAAGAAAAACTGGTTTTAAGTTAAATAAGACGAGCTGCTAGACTTCTTCCGTTTCCAGCAATTGTTTTTCATAAATCCGGGCGTAGTATCCCTGATTTTCAACTAATTGTTGATGCGTACCTGATTCAGTAATTTTTCCATCTTCAATCACAATAATCAAATCTGAATCCTGGACACAAGAAATACGATGTGCAACCATAATTACTGCAACCTCGGGGTTTTCTTCCCGGTATGTTCTGAGATTTCGCAATACCTCCTCCTCCGTTTTGGTATCAACAGCTGAAAGAACATCATCGAGAATTAAAAGCCGGGGTTTTTTGATCCATGCCCGGGCGACAGATATTCTTTGTTTTTGACCTCCGGAAAGCGTTACACCTCGTTCTCCTACAATGGTTTTAAATTTCTGAGGAAAATCAATGATATTATCGTATATGCTGGATCTTTTGGCGGCTTCTTCAATCGCATCCTCGCTTGCCTCAGGCTTTCCAAATGCAATATTCCCGGCAACGGTATCGGAGAATAAAAATACATCCTGGGGAGCATATCCAATTGCTTGTCTCAGGTGATCACGGCTAAAATTTTGGATGGGCTGATAATCAATCCGAATCTCTCCATAATGTGGATCAAACAAGCGGGGAATCATAGCACATAATGTCGATTTCCCTGATCCGGTGGGACCGACAACTCCCAGCTTTTGCCCAGGCTTGATTTGAAAACTGACATCATTCAGAGCAGTAATTCCCGTTTCTTTATAAGTAAAACTAACCTCTTTAAATTCCAGTGCTGCGGTTTTTATTTCCTCGTCGCTCTCCGGAAAACGAATTTCAGATCTTTGTTCCAGAAGCTCGTTAAGGCGAACCTGGCTGGCAGCTGCTCTTTGGATCATGGTTGTTACCCAGCCGATAGAAACAATAGGCCAGGTAAGGAGATTGATATAGATGATAAATTCGGCGATATTCCCTAACGTCAGGCTGCCATAAATGACTTTCTCTCCTCCAACCCAAACGGTAATAATTGTGCTGATCCCTACCAAAAAGATGACCAGAGGAAAAAACAGTGCATTTACTTTGGCAAGCCCCATTGATTTTTCCTTATAGATGTCAGATTCTTCCGTAAATTTATCCACTGACTCACTTTCTTTTACATAAGCTTTTACTACCCGAACTCCCGAAAAAATTTCCTGGGTGAAGGTAGTGAGTTTGGAAAGCTGGGCCTGAATTCTTTCGCTTTTTCGCTGAATGATAGATTCAACATAATAGATGAGATAGCTAAGGACAGGCAGAGGAATCAGGGTATAAAGGGTTAATTCCGGGTTTACCACAATCATCGTTGTAACCACCACAATAAAAAGAGAAATGGTATTGAGGGTGTACATAATTCCCGGGCCGAGATACATTCTTACCCTGCTGACATCTTCCGCAATGCGCGCCATCAAGTCTCCGGTGCGGTTTTTTCTGTAAAAAGTAAGGGATAACTGTTGAAAATGATCATAGAGGTCATTGCGAATATCGTATTCAATGAGCCTCGACATCACAATCAGGGTTTGGCGGGTAAAAAACAGAAACACACCACGCAACAGCGCCATGATAATCACCAGAGCGCCAAAAAGAATCAAACTTTTGACAAGCATTCCGTCAAGAAATTGACCTGTTTCGAAGCCCGAAAAAATGCTGTAAAACTTCAATACATCTCCCACCATGTCAATCGCTCCCCGTACAATCTGCGCCGGATAAACAGCAAAGAGATTAGAAATTGCTACGAAAAGGATTCCCAGCATTAATTGGCGTTTATATTTCCAGATATATGGATTGAGGGCAAAAAGTGCGCGCATTCAGATTGATGTTTGGACAAAGATAAGGAAGAAAGTTTTGCGAAGTAAAAAGAATCTGTATTCTACAGTGTTTTACTATAAAAATGTGCTACGCTACTTAGCTTAAAATAACCTCGTATGATATTCTACCCACATTTGTGCCCCTGACGGGGCTCTCTATAACCCCAACCCCGAAAATTGCTCCATAAAACGAGTCTTATTACTCTCGGATACAGGAATTTCTGTATTGTCTTCCAAAATGGCAATCCCCCCTTTTTTCCGTCTTTTATATTCAATTACCTGCTTTAAATTAATCAAATGAGACTGATGGCAGCGAAAAAATCCCATACTGGAAAGTAATTCAGCAAAAATCTTCAAGGTACGGGGAATGACCACTTTTTTCTGATCAAGGAAATAAAACACCGTAT
>JAGQVA010000069.1 GCA_020438265.1 Bacteroidota bacterium | reverse complement strand
CTCCGCATAGAATCGGTATACACCTCCAACCACTGCTCCTTACCGGTTGTATCTACCATACATAGGACTGCGTCATTACGAAGAGATGGGGCGGTTGTGCTTCCGGAAATAATGAAATATTCCTTATCCATAAACAGGAGGCCATTGGCAAAATCACTTTGAGTAGTTCCATAATATTTTTGCCAGATAAGATTTCCGTTGGCGTCAAATTTGGATAAACTCAGATCAAATCCTCCGATAGAATCAACATTGGCGGTACCAGCCATAAAAATACTGCCGGAGGGAAGTTGCACGACTCCGACACCTTGTTCAGCGACATTATTATCACCAAAGAAATTGGCAAAGGGCTGGGGTTGGGAGAAGGCTGTGGAAAGCCATAAAAGGTAAAAAGATAAGAGATAGAGATATTTCATATTCAAGGACTAAAATGTTAAACAAGTCGAATGTAAAATAAAGGATAAAAAATAAATGATTGGAATGTTTAAATGAAGTAATCTGACTGATTGTGGCCTTTGAGAAGATCCCTCACATTCGTTCGGGATGCCCAACTCCGTTGGAGAAAATTATTTGCCTTACTGGCAACTTGGTGTTTCCAGCGCATGCTGGGCATCCCGAACGAATGTGAGGGATCTACAAGAAGCATTCAAAAAAATGTAAACCTTCCTGTTATAAAACCTGACTCCGTCAGAAAAGCTCTTAAATTAACTCATAAATATTCATGAAAGAAACCCCGGTTTTCTCTATATTTGCGCCCTATGCAGTATAAAGATTATTACAAAATACTGGGAGTCAAACGGAGCGCTTCTGAGGAGGAAATTAAAAAAGCCTTCAAACAACTTGCTATCAAATATCACCCGGATAAAAACCCTGGTAATACAGCTGCAGAGGAAAAATTTAAGGAAATCAACGAAGCCAAGGAAGTACTGGGCAATCCTCAAAATCGCCAGAAATACGATATGCTTGGCTCTCGTTACGAGCAGTTTCAACGCATGGCGCGCCAGCGTCAGAGTGCAGGCCAACCTCCTCCACAAATGCCTGAAGAAGGCGATTTTAATAATATTTTCTCCCGATTTTTTGAGGAAATATTTGGGGGTGGAAACTCACGGAGAAAGGGGGCTGACCAAAAAGCACTGGTGAAAATTACCCTGGAAGAAGCATATAATGGAATGTCAGATATCCTTAAATTTGAAGGAAAAAAACTAAGGATTCACATTAAGCCGGGGGTCAGAGACGAACAGGTATTAAGGTTGAAAGGGCAGGGGAGACCCGGGCGAAACGGAGGTGAAACCGGTGATCTTTTATTGAAGGTAGTAGTCAAACCTCACAATGTTTTTACCCGAAAAGACAACGATTTATACACTGACACTACCGTGGGATTATATACTGCGGTATTGGGTAAAAAGATAACAGTGGCCAGTATGAAGGGCGCCATCAGCATCAATCTTCCTAAAGGTACCCAGAGTGGAGAATTGTTAAAATTAAAAGGCCTTGGAATGCCCGACTACGATGATCCAAATACCAAAGGAAACCTTTACGTAAAGGTAAATGTTCGTATTCCGAAAAATTTAAATGCAGAGGAACTCGCTCTGTTTGAGCAACTTAACAAAATCAAGAAGAGATAATTGTGCAAAAAACTTGACAAATTGCACGAAAAATTTCAATTTAGCACCCACTTGCGCTATCTATTAATTAAAACACTTTAATATAGTTTATAGCAAAATCCGGAAAATGAAAATCCGCCAATCAATTTTCACTCATTTCCCTTACTCTCTTCTCAAAACAAAAAATACAGTTCAGATGAAATTTTTGGCAGTTCGCCAGATCATTCAATAACCTGCAAGGTTTTTGCGTAATTTGCAATAGATTTTGAAACTGAGCAGGACTGCTCTCGAATGGATGCATAGATTAATGGACTATTATTTGCGATTCGTTCTTTTTCCACCCAAAAATTTCAGAATAAATGATCCTGTTTGACATCATAATAGGTGCGCAGGACTGAACTTATAGTATATTATTTTAGACATGGTAGAAAATATCCACCCCATTTTTGATCAAATCCTTTCCCGTGCTGACAAAGAAGAGCAATTAGGGCAGAAATCAGTAGTTGTTTGGTTGACAGGGCTTTCCGGCTCAGGTAAAAGTACCATTGCTCAGGCATTGGAACGGACTTTGCACGAGAATGGCTTTGTTACCAAATTATTGGATGGAGACAATATTCGTGTTGGATTATCCAATAATCTGACTTTTTCTGTTGAAGACCGAAGCGAAAATATTCGCCGGATCGCTGAAGCAGCAAAATTATTTTTAGATGGTGGGATCATCTGTCTTTGCTCTTTTGTGAGTCCCACCCGGGAAATTCGTCAGATGGCTCGTGAGATTATTGGTGAAGCTGACTTTCTCGAAGTATATGTCAATGCGCCTTTGGAAGTGTGTGAACAAAGAGATGTGAAAGGATTGTACAAAAAGGCTCGTGAAGGCAAAATTAAACAATTTACAGGGATTGATTCTCCCTTTGAAGCTTCGGAAAATCCTTTTCTGGAACTCAGAACAGATGAGAAGGATCTGGCTGCATGTAGAGATGAATTATATGAAGCCCTTTTGGAAAGAATCGAAATAGAATCTTAGGATTAAATCATTTAGCATACAAATTTTATAAACTTAACAGAAGAATGGACTATAGACTTAGTCATCTCCAACAGCTCGAAGCTGAAGCTATTTATGTAATCAGGGAAACTGCCGCTCAGTTTGAGCGTCCGGTCTTGCTTTTCTCCGGTGGCAAAGACTCAATTACAATGGCTCATTTGGCTCGTAAAGCATTTTATCCAGCCAAATTGCCATTTCCAATGATGCACGTAGATACTGGACACAACTTTCCTGAAACAATCGAATTCCGGGATAAGTTTGTGGCTGATATGGGTGCACGTTTGATTGTTGCTTCAGTACAGGAATCTATCGACAAAGGCAGGGCCATGGAAGAAAAAGGGCCTAATCCAAGTCGTAACGGACTTCAGAGCATTACCTTGCTGGACGCAATCGAAGAGTATAAATTTGACGGTTGTTTGGGTGGAGCGCGCAGAGACGAAGAAAAAGCACGCGCCAAAGAACGTTTCTTCTCTCATCGCGACGAATTTGGTCAGTGGGAGCCCAAAAATCAGCGCCCTGAGCTATGGGATATTTACAACGGATTCCTGCACAAAGGCGAAAACTTCCGTATTTTCCCTATTTCTAACTGGACTGAACTGGACGTTTGGATGTATCTGGAGCAGGAAAAAGTTCCGTTACCAAACCTTTATTTTGCCCACAAAAGAAAAGTGGTCAACCGCGATGGAGTTCTTCTGGCCGAAAGCCCTTTTATCACTTTGATGAATGGTGAGGAGTACGAAGAGAAAACGGTTCGCTTCAGGACTATTGGTGATGCTACCTGTACCGGTGCCGTCTTGTCTGAAGCAGGTGACATTCCTACTATTATTGAAGAAGTCGCAGCTACCCGCCAGACTGAGCGTGGTGCCAGAGCTGATGACAAGCGTTCTGAAAGCGCGATGGAAGACCGTAAAAAAGCAGGATATTTCTAAACTATTAAAAAAACAATTTATTAATTAATAAATGGATTTACTTCGTTTTTCAACTGCCGGAAGTGTCGATGATGGAAAAAGTACCCTGATTGGACGTTTATTATACGATACAAAATCAATCTTCGAAGATCAGCTCGAATCTATCGAACAAACCAGTGAAAGAAGAGGAGACGACTACCTCGACCTGGCTTTGCTTACCGATGGATTAAAAGCTGAAAGAGAGCAGGGTATCACAATCGATGTTGCTTACCGGTATTTTGCAACTCCCCGTAGAAAATTTATTCTTGCTGATACTCCCGGTCACATTCAGTATACCAGAAATATGGTTACCGGTGCTTCTACTGTCAATCTCGCTATTATCCTGATTGATGCCAGAAATGGTGTAGTAGAGCAAACCCGCCGCCATTCTTTTATCTCTTCTTTGCTGCAAATCAAACACCTGATCGTTTGTGTAAACAAAATGGACCTGGTGGATTATTCTGAAGAGCAGTACAATAAAGTGGTAGAAGAATATGAGCAGTTTTCATCTAAACTGAAAATACCCGATATCAGATATATTCCTATTAGCGCCCTCAAAGGTGATAATGTTGTAAATGAGTCTGAGCACATGCCCTGGTTCCAGGGATCTCCCCTTCTTTACACACTGGAAACCGTTCACGTTGATAATGACTATAATCACGTAGACAGCCGTTTCCCGGTTCAGTATGTAATTCGTCCTCAGTCAGATTCAAAAACTGACTATCGCGGATATGCTGGCCGTGTTTCCGGAGGCGTTTTTAAGCCTGGAGATGACATTATGGTATTGCCTTCCGGATTTACTTCAAAAATTAAATCTCTTGATTTCTTTGGAGAAGAATTGGAGGAAGCTTACACCCCAATGTCTGTTACGATGACCCTGGAAGATGAGATTGATATCAGCCGTGGTGATATGATTGTCAAGCCAGAAAATCAGAGCACTATGGGCCAGGATATTGAGCTGATGATTTGTTGGATGAATGAAAAGAAGCTCGTTCCAAGAGGCAAATACAGACTGCGCCACACTACACGTGATGCAAGATGTATTGTGAAAGACGTCCGATACAAAGTAGATGTAAATACACTTCACCGCGTAGAGGATGATAAGTCAATGGGACTCAATGACATTGGACGAATTCTGATCAGAACTACAGTGCCATTATTGCATGATAGCTATGCGCGTAACCGCGCAACCGGAAGTGTTATTCTGGTAGATGAGTTTACCAATGAAACGGTAGCTGCAGGAATGATTATTTAATCAATATAAAAAAATGAATTGTGAGTGTCATATTGGACACTTTCAGATCAATCTGGCATTCACAATTCAACTCTGATTTCAGAGGACTCCTACCCCTTAGAATGTTCAAGCCATCAGGAATTACCAACCCTTATCATTATGGCGATGATACGATTAATATCATGGCGCATCTGGGGCGTTTTACCAATCGGTGGCCCTATTTTATGATTGGGTTGATTTCTGCACTCATTCTGGCATTTATCCAAATCAAAACTTCTACCAGGGTTTATAAAGTTGGAACCAAAATAATTGTCAGTGAGAAGGAAAAATCTGATTTGCACGACTTATTGGTTTCCCCTGATTTAGTGAGGGAAACGGTAAAGGGGATGGGAACCACGATTGCTTATTTTCGGGAAAACAGTTTTCAGGCCAAACCCGAATACGAAAATCGATTTTTTACCATTAAAATTGATTCTTCCGCTTTACAAATGATTGGCCTGGATATTTATATAGAGTTGCTGAACCGGGAATCTTTTCGGGTCATAGCAACAGGAGACGAGATCAAATTATATGATCCCAAAAACTACCAGGTAGTGGGTTTGATTGATGAAGTGGAGATTGATGAGGTAGTCAGCGTTGGGCAGAGGTTTCAAAATGAACACCTTTCCTTTGACGTTTTTTTCTTTGACGATGCTTTTTCCTTCCAAAATGAAAAGTTTTTCTTTCGGATTCATTCATTGGAACAACGTACTTCGTTTTTCCATAAGCATTTGAAAATAGAACCCCTGAATGAAGAATCAAATATTATTATTCTGACTTTAGAAGGTCCGTTGGTAGAATTGAGTAAAGATTTTTTGAATGCCCATATTGAAACATACAAGAAAAGAAAGAAGGAAATCGCAGTTCAGAAAGTAAAAACACGGCTTGAATACTTAAACAAGCGGATCTTTGAAATACTTTCCTTTACCCATAAGGAGTCCAATGGAAAACCAGGGTTCAATGATTCCCTGTTGACGGATTCTCTTCCCATCGCTTTGTGGAGTGATTTGGAAGAAAAGCGAATGCAATCGCAAAGAGAAAAGCGATTTTATGAAGTTTTGTTGCAAAAACTGGAAGAAGGGGAAAACCCAAAACAAATTGAGGACCTGAAAAAAATTGATCAGGAAATTGATCCGGTGCTGGATGTTTTGCTGGTGAAATATGTGCATTTGCTGGAAGAAAAAGAGGATTTGGCTTTAAAAACGGTCAAAAAAGGCCCCTTATGGCAACTCAATCAAATGGGGGTAAACAAAACCTTTGAAGAGCTAAAAGGCCATTTACATAAAAGGGTTGACTCACTGTACCTACAGTTAGCTGAGATTCGGAAGGAATTGCAAAGGATTTCCGGCTCTGAACAGGAGAATGAAATTCCTAAGGAGTTTTCCGAAGAATATGAACAACTTCTCGAGGCTCGCAGTGAAGTGATCAGGTCATTGGAATCTGTTTCCAGTGATGCAGAAGTGATTGAAAATGCCCGCCTTGTAGGACGAAATCCTGTGGAACCGAAAAAATCATTCATTCTCCTCATCGCAGTCATTGCCGGACTGGGAATTCCGGCAGGGGTGATTGTTTTTCAGGATTTTCTCAATCAAAAAATGACCAAACCGCTGGACATTGAATCAGGAACCAATATTCCGGTGTTGGGGTTTATCACCCATCACGACAAGGAAGATGATTATTTGATTTCCAGCGAATATGATTCGGATCTATATGACTCATTTCGGTATGTCCGAAAGAAAATGCACTATTTGAATGAAGGGCATTCTCTGCAATTGATTGGTTTGACCTCTTCCGATTCAGGCGAAGGCAAAACCTTTTGTGCGACCAATTTAGCGGTGAGTCTGGCTGATGGAGGATATTCCACGCTTCTGGTGGATTTGGATTTGAGGCGTCCCAGAGTGAATCGTTATTTTAAAAATAAGTCAGAAAAAGGTCTGGTTGACTATTTGAGTGAAGATTCAGGCTCGATATTTGATTTGATCTTTCAGACAAATGTAGACCATTTATCGGTATTACCGGCTGGAAAACTCCAATCAAATCCCCTGGAATTATTAAAAGGCAATAAATTAATAGAATTAATAAAAGATTTGCGCCAGGAATTCGATTATATAATTATGGATACTCCACCAGTCGGTCTGGTTTCAGACTTTACGTTGTTGATGAAACATACCGATTTGAATATATACCTGGTACGGGAAAGTACAACACAAGCGCATGCGCTTAACTGGATCAACGGAATATTTGATCGAAAAGAAATGACGAATATAGGGTTGCTGATTAATGATGTAAAACCAGGCAACATATCAGTTTACCCTAAATAAGGAATTAGCTATTGGCTATTAGCCATTAGCAAAAAGCTAAAGGCCAAAAGCTAAATGCTAACAGCCAATAGCTGAATAAATTAGTAAGTATAAATTTTATTTAACAGAGAGATTTAGAATCTCAATAATTATTTCTGATAAAAACCTTATAATGAAGAAAGCGTTTATCACGGGAATTACCGGACAAGATGGCTCTTACCTGGCTGAATTTTTATTGGAGAAGGATTACGAAGTACATGGAATTATCCGTCGTGCATCTACCTTCAATACCAGCCGTATCGATCATCTGATGGGACATCCCCGCTTAACCTTGCATCACGGTGATTTGGCTGATAGTGCCAACCTCAACAAGCTTCTACGTGTGATTCAGCCTGACGAGATTTACAATCTTGGCGCACAGAGCCATGTAAAAGTTTCTTTTGAAGTGCCTGAGTACACTGCACAGGTAGATGCAGTAGGTACACTGCGTTTGCTTGACGCAATGATTAACCAGTGCCCTGAAGCAAGGTTTTATCAGGCCTCAACCTCCGAACTGTTCGGTGAAGTGCAGGAAATTCCTCAGAGAGAAACCACTCCTTTTTATCCAAGAAGCCCTTATGGAGTAGCTAAACTCTACGCTTTTTGGATTACAAAAAACTTCCGTGAGTCTTATGACCTTTACGCTTGTAATGGTATCCTTTTCAACCACGAATCTGAAAGAAGAGGTAAGACATTCGTTACCCGTAAAATTACTACCAATCTCGCTGAAATCTCAGTAGGATTGAGAGAAGTATTACGATTGGGTAATATGGATGCCAAGCGTGACTGGGGTTATGCCAAAGAATATGTGGAAGCTATGTGGCTGATGCTTCAGCAGGAAAAACCAGAAGACTTTGTCATCGCTACTGGTAAAATGTACACTGTACGTGAATTCGTTGAAAAAGCAGCCAAACACGTAGGTTTTGACATTGTATGGAAAGGTGAAGGAGTAGACGAAAAAGGATATGACAAAGAAACCGGCAAACTGGTTGTAGAAGTAGATCCTCGTTATTTCCGCCCTGCTGAGGTTGAATTGCTCATTGGTGATCCAACTAAAGCCAGAGAAGAACTTGGCTGGGAAGCTAAAGTTGATCTCGATGAAATGGTGAAAATTATGATGGAGAACGATCTCAAAGAAGCGAAAAACAAAGTTTTTTATGCACAAAACAGCTAAAATATATGTAGCTGGTCATCGTGGAATGGTAGGTTCTGCCATCGTAAGAAATCTGAAAGAGAACGGGTATGAAAATATTATTACCCGTTCTTCTTCAGAACTCGATCTTCGGGATCAGGCTGCTGTAGAAGATTTTTTTGCTCAGGAAAAACCCGAATTTGTATTTCTGGCTGCCGCTAAAGTGGGCGGAATCGTGGCCAATAATACGTATCGGGCCGAATTTATTCACGACAACCTGGCCATTGAATTAAATATTATTCATCAGGCTTATGTACACAATGTAGAAAAACTCCTGTTTCTGGGAAGTTCCTGTATTTATCCCAAATTTGCTCCTCAACCCATGAAGGAAGAGGATCTTTTGACCGGGATTCTGGAGCCGACCAATGAACCTTACGCAATTGCCAAAATTGCCGGAATCAAACTGTGTGAAGCTTACAGAGACCAATATGGATGCAATTTTATTTCCTGCATGCCTACGAATCTCTATGGTCAGAATGACAATTATGACCTTCAGAAATCACACGTGCTTCCTGCATTGATTCGTAAGTTTCACGAAGCGAAACTGGAAGGAAAACCTTCTGTGGAAATCTGGGGAGATGGAAGCCCCAAGCGTGAATTTTTGCACGTGGATGACCTGGCAGAGGCTTGTATTTATCTCATGAATGAATACAATGAGAAAGAATTCCTGAATATTGGTGTAGGAGAAGATATCAGCATCAAGGATCTGGCTCTTACAGTGAAAGAAGTAGTGGGATATGAGGGGGAATTGGATTTTGATACTTCAAAACCCACCGGCACTCCCCGAAAGTTGATGGATGTATCCCGACTGGCAGCTGCCGGATTTAAAGCCCGTATCGGCTTAAAAGAAGGAATTGAAATGGTTTATCAGGATTTTCAGGATAATATCGAAAGATATACTGCCGGAGAAAGAGTAGTTGGATAGATCAGAATGATTGGTTGAATTATTCAATCCGGAAGTTTGGATTCCTGAAAAAATAAATGTTAATATACATGTTGAGTCATCTCTTTAACCCGGGATGACTCATTCTTTTTACATGATCACTGCCTTAAAAGAGGAAATATCTCAATTTGTTCAATCTGCAGGCTTCAAACGGTATTTCAAAAATACTTCCTGGATGCTTGGGGGAAAACTATTGCAACTCATTGCTACCTTTTGGGTTACCGCAAAAGTCGCCAAATACCTGGGACCGGATCAGTTTGGATTGTGGGGCTACGCGCAAAGTGTGGGAGTGCTTTTTATTGTTTTGGCGGGAATGGGGCTTAAACAAATTGTATCCAGAAACCTCGTCAATCATCCTGATCAGGAAAAAAAGATTCTGGGAACGTCTATCCTTTTGCGACTCATCGGCGCGATATCGGGATTGATCATTTATTCCCTCATGACTGTATTTCTGGGCGATTCATGGGTAGTCATGGGATTGATTTATCTGGTGATAGGCAGTGCGTTTTTTCAGGTATTTGAGGTATTTGACTTTTTCTTTCAGGGACAGGTAAAGGCAAAATTCGGGGTACAGATTCAGTTTGTCTCAGTGATTATTTTTGCGCTGATTCAATTAATCCTGATCATCATTGAAGCACCCTTGATCTGGTTTGGTTTTGCTTTTTTTCTGCGCAATATCATTGTTGGGGTTGGTCTCACCTGGATGTATCAGGTCAAAACCCGGAATTTATTCCAGTTAAACATCGATTGGGCTTATGGCAAAGAATTAATCAGGGATTCCTGGCCATTGATATTTTCAGGCATGGTGGTCATTATCTACATGAAAGTAGATCAAATTATGCTTATGAAAATGGTTAGCTCACAGGCAGTGGGATATTATACTTCAGCATTGCGGTTTTCAGAGGTGTGGTTTTTTCTGGGACCTGTTTTGGCGCGTTCACTTTTCCCTGCAATTATTAACGCAAAAAAGAGAGATCAGAAACTGTATCGTAGCCGGCTGCAAAATTATTATAATCTTTCTGTATGGCTGGCACTGGCGATCAGCATTCCTGTGGCTTTGATAGGTCCCTGGCTGCTCCGTCAGGAATTTCTCTTTGGTGAAGCATTTACTCCGTCGGGCCCTGTACTGGTTATTCATGTCTGGTCTCTGGTTTTTGTATTTTTGGGCATAGCAAGCAGTGAGCATCTGGCAGTGGAAAACCTTCAGATTGTTTCCCTCTATCGCTCTATTGCGGGCCTGATTGTCAATGTATTACTAAATTTGTGGCTAATATCCTGGATCGGCATAATTGGTGCGGCAATTGCAACCCTTTTTTCTCAGGCAGTAGCCTCATACATAGGCTATTTGCTCTCACGAAAAACCTGGCATATATTTTTGATGCAGACGAGGGCATTGACATTTTATTCCATCATTAAAAAGATAAAATCCTAATTTTAGTGCCATAATGGCCACGCAAAGGAAATACAGATACAAACCTGTCATTGTGGTAGCGGCTTACAACCGCCCCCAACCTCTGTTGAGATTGCTTAATTCGCTCGTGCGGGCCCGGTATCCGGAGCCTGTAAAATTGATTATCAGTGTGGATAGAAACCTGGAAAATGACGAGATTTTTCAGCTTGCTACCCATTTTGCCTGGCAACATGGAGAGAAGGAAGTCATTTATCGGGAAGAGAGAATGGGCCTTCGGGATCATATCCTGACCTGTGGAGATCTTACCCTGGAGTATGAATCTATCATTTTGCTGGAAGATGATCTGATGGTAGCTCCTTCCTTTTATGAGTATGCCCTGGAAGCAGTAAATTATTACGCTGATGATGACCAGATTGAAGGAATTGCGCTCTATTCGATAGAGGTCAATATGTTTGCACGATATCTCCCCTTCAGGCCGATTAATGATGGTGCTGACGTGTTTTTCTCCCAGTTTCCCTGCTCATGGGGACAGGTCTGGACCAAAGACCGATGGGTGAAATTTCGGGACTGGTATCTCAAAGGTCAAGGAGTCAGCACTGAGGATTTGTTTCCTTCAGATATTAGTGAATGGCCAGCCACTTCCTGGCTGAAGTATTATATCAAATATGCCGTTGAGCATAATTATTTCTTTGTTTACCCCCGAATTTCTTTATCCACCAATTTTGGAGAATACGGAGTCCATTTCCAAAAACAAATCGACACCTATCAGGTTCCTACCCTGGTGGGGCGCAAAGATTTTCATTTTATTCCCCTGGAAGAGTCTTTAAGTGTGTATGATACCTATTTTGAAATTCTGCCTGATCGCCTGAACCGGCTGGTGCCTGAATTTCGAAATTATGACTATATTGTAAATCTGTATGGCCGGAAAAATCCTGCTGACTTTGAGGAGAAATATGTTCTTTCCAGAACACCTTCCAATGAGCCGATTTTTAGTTTCGGTATGAAAATGCGTCCGATTTTGTTGAATGTGATCAATCGTCTGGAAGGGAACTCGGTAATTTTCTCCCATAAGGATCAATTAATGGCCAAAGTTACCTTGCGAAAACTTTTGTTGCAGGCCTTTGAATATAATTATTCGCATCTTCCATTAAGACCATTATTGGTTTTACTCAGAGCCAGAATGAAGGAAAGAAAACCTTTCTCTCTTTTGTTTCGGTCCTGAAATTTGGATTTGCCAGATTAATAAAAGAAAATTGCTTTTGGCTGTTAGCTTTTGGCTATTAGCTAAAAAAATTACTAACAGCCAAAAGCCAAAGGCCAAAAGCCAAAAGCCAAGGGCTAATTTTGAATAAAAATTAATCAATGTATTATATCATCGCCTTTTCTTTGCTGTATAGTCTGAAAGGGATCACCAGTGCCAATCTCGTTTTATACTTTTTGCCTGATTTTATTCTTCTGGTAGGTATTTTTCGCTATGCATTTGTAAATGAAGTGAAGCTTTATTTGCGAAAGGTAGAAAAGTCGTCCAATTTTTATCCATATCTGGGCTTGATGGTATTGGTGGGGTTAAGCATCATCCGATCTTCGTATCCCGGCTCTACAGGAATTGATTATGCCAATGACTTAATTACTTTTTCCCTGTTTAACATTCTGACTTACAGTATTCTTAGCGGTCCTTTTAAAACCAGGGATTATTTTGACGCGATCTTTACCAGAGGTACACTGATGGTGGTTGCTATTCCGGCAGCTCTGGTGGGATTATTTCTTGTCATCTTTATGGTTGGTGCTTTTGAGTCAGGTGCGCGCTATCAAAGCCAAATAGAAAACTCAGCTATACTGGGTTTGCTGGGAATAGGAGTGAAGGCCAAACCTATCCCTTTTACAGAGGGAATGCGCCTGAGTCATATCAGCCTTCTTGCAGGGGGAACAATGATTATCAGTTATTTATCTGCGCGTTATTTTGATCTCATAAAGTGGAAAAAAAACCTCCTTTATGCAGGTGTAGGCGTATCTGCCCTCATGGTATTATTATCCGATTCCTGGGGCCCTTTGTTAAGTCTTTTGCTTACTGCTGGTGTTCTTT
>JAGQVA010000708.1 GCA_020438265.1 Bacteroidota bacterium | reverse complement strand
GAATTGGGGAAAGAGTTGTTAGTCATTATAGTACAGTAATTTGAAACCCATTATGCCCCCTCGCTGCGCTTGGGGTGCTTAGATCCTTCGCTAACGCTACTGCGTTCAGGATGACATTTACTCTTTTTTAGCGCTCCGCGCTATATAGAAAAACAGTTAATAACTTTCCACATAACATCTTACCTTACCACTATCCAAACCCATACCTAACATGCAAACAAATCACTACGATGTAATCATTATTGGAGCCGGTTTTTCCGGATTAATGGCTGCACGAGAATTGTATCGCGCCGGAAAAAACATTTTAGTCCTTGAGGCTCGCGACCGTGTTGGGGGTCGTGTTCATACACATTGGCTGGATGAAAATACTTATGTCGATCTGGGAGCACAGTGGATTGGTCCGACACATGATTATATGTACCAATTGCTGGAAGAATATGGGTTGACTTATTTTCATACTCACGACAATGGTTATCATCTCACATATCTGGATGGAAAGCGCAAAAAATATAAAGGGTTGATTCCTCCACTGCCCGTTCCTGCATTGCTCAATCTGGATTTTGCTATCAGGCGAGTGAATAACCTTTCTAAAAAGGTGAATATGGAAAATCCCGGTGCTTCGGGTAAAGCAGAAAAATGGGACTCCCAAACGCTGGAGGAATGGATGCTGCGGAATATTCCTTTGAAAAAGGCAAGGCGATTATTTCAAATTGGAATCGAATCGGTGTATGCGATTGATCCTTCGGAGATTTCTCTGCTGCATACGCTTTTTTATTGTTCTTCTGGTAAAGATTTGAATGTATTGTTGAATATTGATCAGGGAGCGCAACAAGACCGGATTTATGGAGGGGTGCAACAGCTCGCAGAGAAAATTGCGGAGGAATTTCATGAGCATATTCGGTTAACTTCACCTGTTGACAGAGTTGAGCAACAAGAAAGCCAGGTGATTATTCATAGTGGAGAAATTCACTGGTCTGCTAATCGTTTAGTAATAGCTATTCCCCCCAATCTGGCCAAGAAGATAGAATTTCAACCACCTCTTCCTCCGGATCGAACAAAACTCTTATCCAGGTACGAAATGGGTTCTGTGGTAAAGTGTTATGCCATTTATGAACGTCCATTTTGGCGGGAATCCAATTTCAGCGGACTGGCAGCTACCAGCGGAGGATATATTTCTGTTTGTTTTGATAATTCGCCACGCGATGGAGAAAAGGGGATGTTGATGGCTTTTGTATTGGCAGAAAAAGCGAAGAAATTTGGATTACTCTCAGATGCAGAACGTCGCTCGATTATCCTTCAGGAGCTTTCTCACATTTTCGGAAGTCAGGCAGGCGAGGCTATTGAATACATTGATAAAATCTGGGCTTCAGAAACTTATTCCGGTGGATGTTATGCAGGTATGCTACCGCCAGGAGGCTGGACGGAGTCGGAAGATCAACTTCGATTTGCAACAGGACGGATTCACTGGGCTGGCACAGAAACGGCGACAATTTGGAATGGGTATATGGAGGGAGCAGTGCGGGCCGGGTTGCGGGTGGCTGAGGAGATACTGGTAAGTTAGGAAGATTTTGAGCTGCCGGGTATGTGTTTAGCGCATATACTTTCTCCTTTATTCGCCGCTTTAAAAAACGGCTCAATAAGGATGGAAACTACTATGCCACAGGCATACGGGATGTCGCCTTATATTGAACCGCTATTTTAATACGGTTCAATAAAAGGCAGTATGCAAAATCTTCCTAAAATCTATTTATCACAAATACTCCAAAATCTCAACCCGCCGAAACTGAATCGGATGGCTATTCGACTGAAAGGAAATATGCCCGGAACGCAGTTCGTTTTTCGCTCCCTGAATAAAATTCTTTCCGTATTCATGCTCCGGATTGTAGCGGGGATTGGTAAACGTCAGGATTTTCTCTCCATTCACCCAATGAGTAATTGTATCTCCCTTGACCTCTACTTCGGCAGTAACCCACTGATCGCCGTGAAAAGTTCTTTTGACTTCTGGCTGAACGCAAAATTCAGTACTGGGGGCACCTTGAAAATCGAGAGCTGTGCCCAATGCACAAATCTGTCCGGTTGGTCTTTCATTCGTTCCGTCGCCGCCATGAAAATTATATTCCAGACATACAGGGAAAGGCTGATCCTTTTCCATAGAAGCGGCTGACTGGCAGTGATATTGCACGCCACTATCGCGAAATCCCCAATTCGGAGCACCAACTGCTGTATCTCCCACAAAGCGATATTCTACTCTCAAACGATAATTGGTGAATGATTTTTCTGTAAAAATCGCTCCGTAATTGGTTCCGTAATTTTCATATTCATCATAGGATATTTTCAGCAAACTATCTTCTACCCGAAAGGTATTGGCGTAGTTTTCGCCCAATTCATGGCCGTTAATTTTAATGGCCCAACCATCAAGATTTTGGCCATTGAATAGAGAAACCCATTTTTCGCTTTCCTCTTTTTTTTCGCCAGAATCAGGCTGACAGGAAAAAAAAATGAGTAATATTCCAAAGAAAAAGATGTAGGTTAGTTTCATTATAGAATTATTGGAAGTGGAATTTCAATATCAGAAAACCTCCACAAACAAGCTAACAAAAACCCAAAATCATCAGTTCTGACAGGTAGAGGACAATTAGGAGCCTACATTCATTAGTAAATTGCTTCTAATTCATTCAAAACAATTTAAGCCGTTATCAACATGTTAAAAAATATCATTTTGCTCATAATGGGATCTTTGGCCTTATCGGCATGTTCCCAGGTGCCTTCCGATAAAGCCTCAGCAAAGGAAACTCATGCTGTAGTTGAAAAAACGCCAGTTGACCTCACGGGATTAAGTAAAGCCTATTTTGCCAGTGGTTGTTTCTGGTGTGTAGAAGCCATTTTTGAAAGCGTAAAGGGAGTGGAAGAAGTTATTTCGGGTTATGCCGGGGGAAAAGCTTCAACTGCAACTTATAGCCAGGTAAGCGCAGGAAAAACCAAACACGCAGAATCTGTAGAAGTCTATTATGATCCGGAAGTAGTCAGTTATGAAACCTTATTAAAGGTGTTTTTTGGCTCTCATGACCCAACGACTCTCAACCAACAAGGTCCTGACCGGGGCACACAGTATCGCTCTGCGATTTTTTATCAGAATGAAGAAGAGAAAAATCTGGCGGAAGCTTATATCAAAGAATTAACCGAAGTCGGGACATTTAATAATCCGATTGTAACGGAGGTTGTTCCTTTTGAAGCCTTTTACGATGCGGAAGATTATCATCAGGATTACGAAAAACACAATCCGAATAATCCTTATGTACAGCGGGTTTCGATTCCAAGATTAAAGCGTTTTCAGGCTAAATTTCCTGAATTACTGAAAGAGGGCCATTAATTTTTTTTGTAAATATGGTAGGGTCTGTAGAGACAAGGCATGCCTTGTTCTACAGGCCCTACCATATTTTACATTGTCCGCTCCATTTTCAATCCACCCGACTTTCCACTCAGGGTCAGTTCAATTCC
>JAGQVA010000707.1 GCA_020438265.1 Bacteroidota bacterium | reverse complement strand
TGGTTTTGCAACACGAAAATCGCGCTTCCTTTCTTTTTTTCAAATTCTACCCCTTTTTAGTTGGGTAGAGTAAATTTCATCAACTTCTTTTCTGTTTCATTTTCACTATCCAAAATAAAATCACTCCAAATACCAGCCCACAAATCAAGCCCGTCAAAAGGAAATGTTGAAAAACATAAAACCAATAATCAGATGAAGAGATTTTTTCAGTAACTGGCTTATTCATAAATTCAGCTTTTTTGCTAAGCTCCATAAATTTAGCAATTCGCTTTTCCAGTAATTCAGATTTCAATCCAAAACGCTTCGCTTCCTCATACGCTTCCAAAGCGGTTTCCACATCAATCGTATGTGCAATTGAGTTTCCATAGTCAAAGTAAATATTGCCTACAATTTGATTGGGAGGTGAGATGAATTTTAAGCGTTCAGAAAGTTGATGATAGATATGATCTTGAAGTTTTCTTAAGTCTGCATTTTCAGGTTTTGAAGGAATTTCCTCATTACCAAAATCCATACCCAGGATAGACTGATTATAATCCTTTTTCTCCGAAAGCTTAAATTCCAAAATTTTGATATGTATCCATTCTGAACCCTGGTGAGATTGAGGGTTGATTTCTACCGATTTTTTTATCCAATAAAGTGCTTTTTCCGGATCGCCAAGGAGTTC
Organism: Bacteroidota bacterium; assembly: GCA_020438265.1. Lineage (GTDB taxonomy): Bacteria > Bacteroidota > Bacteroidia > J057 > J057 > JAGQVA01. The sequence continues at coordinate 2,840 of JAGQVA010000707.1, read as the reverse complement.
GTAGATCGTACCAAGATTAGACGCTGTGGTATACAAACCAGGGTTTTCTGCTTCAATTTGCTGATAGATTTTTTGCCCTTCTTCATATTGGCCCATATAAACAAGAGCGGCTCCATAGTCTGATAAATACTCTATAGAATCACTTCTCTGATAAGCTTTTAAGAGTGCTTCTGCTTTTTCTCCAAGTTCAGAATTTTTGATGCTATTGACACCAATTTTTCCAGATGATGGCTCCCCGGATTCATAAATGCTGCCATCGAGCAGAGTTTTATATTCATTGATACAAGCAAACGTGGTATGAATCAGGAGGCAAAAAATTATGGTACTAAATTGTTTTTTCATGGGTTTTCTCTTTAAATCAGGGACTTTTCCTATTCACTAATATACTCTTATTTTTCATAATACTAAGGTGAGGATATCCGATCGCGTTTTCGCTTCCGTTTCAAAAACTTCAAATCCTTGCGAATCATTTTTTGATTATAATCCCGCTCCATATTTCGCGAACGAGTGCAAAGATCGGTAAATGCGCCATATTCGGTTTGGTAGGCGTACATCAGCCATTGATCTCCTTCATTGGCTGATATTCCGCACATGCCGCCATCCATTGCTGTGCGAATTTCTATGAGGTTTTCGTCGCTAGTTCCCTTGTAGGCAGTTTCGACCTTAAAATAGATGATTTTATAGCCTTCTTTTTCCTCGATTTTCTCTACCGTTCCGCTGGCAATTATTTGATAGGATTTGTATTGTTTTTTGTTAATCTTTTTGGGGCTAATACAGCTACAGGGCAGCGCCTGGGAAGCCAGGAGAAGGAAGGAGATCAGGAGGAGGAGATGTTTCATAACTAAATAAGATAGTTTTTTCTTAAAATATCCCCGTCTCAAATCCATCCAGACTCTTGGTATTCTTCTCCTGCCAATACTCCTTAATCTTTTCTTCTCCCTTCTTCTCTGCCCAGGTTTTGAGCATGGATCGATCTTCCTTGTAATCCATAAGAGGAACCGCATAACCACAGGAAGTCTGCACGATTTCCACGTCTAATTCAAAAATCTGACGAGCGCCCGGGGTTTCGGGGAAGTTCGCGATATATTCCTGATACTCTTTATCCCTTTGATGATAAACCTTTGCTTTTCCATAAAGTCGAAGGATCAATGGATTGCCTTCAAAAGCGCAGAACATGATGGTCATGCGATCATTTTCCATAATATGTGCAGCCGTTTCGTTGCCACTTCCGGTCAGGTTTAGCCAGATGACTTTATTGGGGCCCAGGACACGCAGGGAATCCATGCCTTTGGGGGACAGGTTGACCGTGCCGGTACTTCGTGCAGTACCTACAAAAAATATTTTCTGCTTGAGAATAAATTCTTCAAGTAAAGGGCTGATTTCATCAAATTTTTTGGCCATAATGGGAAATTGGTTTCAATTGAAAGTCAAAATAAAAAAGAATCTTTATCTTCTCCCCCGAATCCTAATCCTTTTTTCAATGCTAAATAAAAAAAATTCTAACCGACGTACTTTTCTGAAAGATATTTCCAAAGTAACGGGAGCGATAACTCTGGGTCCATTAATCGCTTCATCCTCATGTGCTGCTGATGACACAAAAAAGCTGGGAGTAGCTTTGGTAGGCCTTGGTAATTATAGTACAACCATGTTGGGACCTGCTTTGAAGGAAACCGAAAACTGTTACTTGGCAGGCATTGTCACTGGTACTCCTGAAAAAGCCGAAAAATGGTCTAAAGAATACAATATTCCTGAAAAAAATATCTACAACTACGATAATTACGAGCAAATCGCGAACAACCCGGACATCGATATCATCTATGTGGTTGTACCCAATAGCCTGCATGCGGAGTATTCTATCAGAGCTTTGGAGGCTGGTAAACACGTTATCTGTGAAAAACCAATGGCATTAAATGCAGAAGAGGCCAGGGCAATGATTGCGGCAGCGAAAAAGGCAAATCGGAAGCTTTCCATTGGTTATCGCATGCATTATGATCCTTATTTTATAGAAGTCAAACGCCTGACGCAAAATGAAATTTACGGATCGGTTAATTATATCGAAGCGGCCCTGGGTTATTCATATACTCCACAGAAAGGAAGCTGGAAGTTAAAGAAATCGATGGGAGGTGGTTCTCTGTACAATTTAGGTGTATATCCCATTCAGAGTGCCCGTTACGCCAAAGGAAGTGAGCCCAAATATCTGACAGCCCAGGCCAGCACAAAACGCCCCGAATATTTTTCGGAAATTCCGGAAATGTATACCTGGCAATTATGGTGGGAAGATGGGACGATGTGCGGCAGTTATTGCGGACCCAATGCAGGTATTGATCGGTTATATGTTGGCTGTACTGAAGGGAAAATCAATATGGAACCTTGCACCAATTATACCGGTCAGGCAGTTATGACTCCCTCTGGACCGCTGGATTATCCGCAGGTTTTTCAGCAAAAATTACAAATTGATGATTTTGCCCGTTGTGTGCGGGACAATGAACCCTCTATGGTTGATGGAGTAGATGGCTTAAAAGATATGTTGATTATTGATGCGATTCACGAGGCGATTAGAACTGGTGGAAGAGTGGAAATTGGGGAGGTGTGATTTGACAAAAATTTCCCCGGGTTATTTTACTGAAAATCAGCTCTTTGTCCAGGGAATTCAAAATCACCCCAAATATTACTTATATTGGAATTTATGCACTTAAGCATTAACTTGTTTGTATGCGTGGCCCGAAATACTTTATTACTTCATTCATGACCAGCATCGTTTTTTGCTGGTTAAGTCCTTTTCCGCTAGTTGCTCAGGAAGCAGATACTGTCATTGCTCAGCAATACTGGGATCAGGCAAG
>JAGQVA010000706.1 GCA_020438265.1 Bacteroidota bacterium | reverse complement strand
ATATCCTTATGTTGAGAGAAACCTGAATATGGATTTGCCATAAAAAAAATCAGTATAGGAAAATAAACCAACCACTTTTGTCTTGTTCCTGTTTTTGTCCCGGAAATCATGTGATTCTTTTGGGGATAATAACCGATGGAAGTGGAAAAGGTTTTTTCTTTCTGATTTTTGGATTAAGGCTGGGGGATGTTTTGATTTTACCACATAGGCATATAGTTCGGTTTTGAAAGAAGAAATCATTAGCTAATCAATCAAAATATTTTCTACTATGTTTTCTTCCTTCTAAAATTGGCTATATGGCTATGTGGTGAAAAACATCACTCTATAAAAAGCATCCAAAAATCCCAGTTCCTCTACAGCATAAAATCCCAATCCCCACGATATTTTCGCTTCACAAAGGCGTTTGCCGGTTCAAAATTGGTAATCTTCATATTTTCCCCATCCCACAGCAATTCTTTTCTACCGGGATAGGACCAGCCCTGCCAACTTTCTTCTTTGACTGCATAATTATAGCTCAGCACCGCGAGATTACCCATCAAAACCGTTTCTGTCAGAGGGCCTGAATCCGCAAAAGATGAGCTCGTATACGCCCCATATCCTTCTTTACAGGCTTTTACCCACTGCTGCTGATGGCCTTCCTCCGCATTTTCTACCAATGGTCTGGCAGGTTCCGGTTTTTTAATATATTTCATCTTTGCGGTGGGAAGAATGGTTGGATTTTGGCCAAATAATCCCGCCATCATTTTTCCCTGGCTTCCTTCAAAAAGAATACCTCCGTCCCATTCGCCGAGTGTTTCATCAGGAAGTAATTCATTGGGACGAGCAGGTTGAATTCCGCCATCATACCAGATCATTTCTACAGGCGGCATATTTCCTCTTGCAGGGAATTTGATATGAATTTTGGCCGCCGCAGGATAACTATCCATCGTATTATCCACTTCAAAAAAACCGCTGTATTTCCCACTCACACTGCAATACACAGAAGTGGGATAACCCAGTTTTAAAGCCCTGAAAGGCACATCAATAAAATGACAGCCCATATCTCCCAGAGATCCTGTACCAAAATCTACCCAGCCGCGCCAGTTGGCAGGTATGTAAATCGAGTTAAAATCACGCTGAGGAGCGGTTCCTAGCCATAAGTCCCAATCCACTTCTTTAGGAACTTTGTGTTTTTCTTTGGGAAAAGGAATACCCTGCGGCCAAACCGGACGATTCGTCCACACATGAACTTTGTGAATATCTCCAATTAATCCATCCTGAATCCATGCTTCGACATACCGGGTGCTATCGCCGCTACTTCCCTGGTTTCCCATCTGTGTGACAATTTTATACTTTTCCGCTGCCTGGGTCAATATTCGGGCTTCGTAAATATCATGCGTCAAGGGTTTTTCACAATACACATGTTTACCCATTTTCATTGCAGCCAAAGCCTGTACGCCATGCATGTGGTCGGGAGTACTGACCAACACAGCGTCAATATTTTTGTCCTCTTTTTCCAGCATTTCGCGATAGTCGCGATAATATGGTGCCTTCGAGAATTGCTTGCGAGCCTCCACTGCCATGCGGTCGTCCACATCACAAAGAGCGACGATATTGTCGGTGCCTCCGTTAAAAGACCGTTCGATATTGACGGCTCCTTTTCCGCCTACGCCGATGGCGGCAATATTCAGTTTATCACTCGGAGGAATATAACCTTTTCCACCTAATACATGTCTTGGGACAATGGTCAGTCCAGCCGCAGCAGTGCTGGAAATGGAGAGAAATGTTCTTCGTTTCACAGTAGATCCTTATTAAGTTTTGAAGAATTAAGGTAAGGATAATTGCGGAAAAGGGAAACGGGAAGTTGGGTTTATGTTAAATAAAGTATTTTCTTTGGAACTGATCATAAAAAACGAAAAACCTGTTACTACTTATGCGACATTCCCTGCCTAATCTTCGAGTTTATTTTTGGATATGTACTTATCTCCTGGTTTTAATGGGTTTCCCCGGTTGTACAAATCAAAAGCAAAAACCACAAAAATACCAGCCCAACATTATCCTCTTTATGGTTGATGATATGGGTTGGCAGGATACTTCGGTTCCTTTTGGGAAACAAAAAACGCCTTTTAATGAGCGCTATCAAACCCCCAATATGGAACGACTAGCCGCAGACGGGATGAAATTTACACAGGCTTATGCAACCCCGGTTTGTTCGCCTACAAGGGTAAGTTTAATGACGGGTATGAATGCTGCGATCCACCGGGTTACCAATTGGACGCTTTATAAAGATGAAATTAAACAAATGGAGAAAGACCATCCTGACCTTTCTTTTCCTCTATGGAATGTCAACGGCATTTCTCCTGATCCCAATACACCTCATGCGGTCCACGCCACTACTTTTCCAATGATTTTGAGAGATTCAGGCTATCACACCATCCATATGGGAAAGGCGCACCTGGGTGCTATTGGAACACCGGGAGAAGATCCTCTCAATCTGGGTTTTGAGGTAAATATTGCGGGCCATGCCGCAGGGGCACCCAAGAGCTATTACGGCACAGAAAATTTCGGTAATCTTCCTCAATTCACCGATTCTCCCTGGCCCGTCCCGGGTTTGGAAGAGTATCATGGAGAAGACATATTCCTCACCGAAGCATTAACGCAAAAAGCACTCAAAGCACTTGATCAAAACGAAGGGTCGGGAAAACCCTTTTTCCTGTATATGGCACATTATGCGGTTCACACGCCAATTATGGGAGATCCCCGATTTGTGCAAAAATATTACGATATGGGGATAGATTCGACCGAAGCCAAATACGCGTCTATGGTAGAAGGAATGGATAAAAGCCTGGGAGATATCATGGATTATCTCGAAGAAAAAAAACTTGACAAAAACACCATTATTCTATTTATGTCTGATAATGGAGGGCTGAGTGCCGTGGCCCGTGGCGGTACCCCTCATACGCACAATAAACCTCTGAGCAGTGGAAAAGGGTCAGCGCATGAAGGAGGCATCAGGGTTCCTATGCTCGTCAAATGGCCCGGGGTTATTACTCCTGGTTCGGTTAATCGCAATTATCTGATCATTGAGGATTTTTACCCGACGATTCTGGAGATGGCTGGTATGAGATCTTACCCAACCGTTCAGGAAATTGATGGGGTGAGTTTTGTAAGTATGATGAGTACTCCCATGTTAATGGTCCAGGAGCGGCCATTGGTCTGGCATTTTCCGAATGAATGGGGACCGACGGGGCCGGGCATCGGAGCTTTTAGTGCCATTCGCCAGGGAAGCTGGAAGTATATTTTTTATCACCTTGATCAGCGGGAAGAGCTTTTTAATCTCGATACAGATCTGGGAGAAACCACCAATCTGGCGGATAAGGAGCCTCACATAAAAAAGGCGCTTTGGGAGACTCTTTCGGGTTTTTTGAAGGCGGTAGATGCGCAGATGCCTACACGGAAGAATTGATATAAATAGGTTTTCTTATTTGCGTCGAAGTCGCAAATAAGAAAACCTAATCATAGTATCTA
>JAGQVA010000705.1 GCA_020438265.1 Bacteroidota bacterium | reverse complement strand
CCTGATCGTGGGCACGATTCTGGAAGAAAAAAAACTGGTCAAAGAGTTTGGAAACGCTTATCGCGACTATCAGAAAAAAGTAAAAATGCTGATCCCTTATATTTTTTGATGGGGATAAACCGCCACTTCAGAACCTTCTGCAAGGATAGCGCAGTAAGGCGTTTCATCAGCCAGAAAAGCCCATTGATTTCCATAGAGGCATCCAAAATCCAGGTCTAATTGATAATCCAACAGATTAAAAACCTCCCATTCAGGATGTTTGACTTCATATTGGATGGATTTTCCCGAACGCAAAACACCTACTCCCAGATCATGCTCTTTAAAATAATAGGCCAGCGAATCAGGCGGGGGAAGTGTCTTTTCATCCGTAAACCGGGCTGAAATGCGGAAATCTTTTTTTCGATAGGAGAATGTATGTTCCAGAAGATTGGCTCCACCTTCAGAAAAAATACGAGAAGACATAGCAGTAGCCTCATAAGGCTCATTATATATTTTCTGGGCAACGAGGGCAATACAATATTTAGGAACGAACTCTTTCCAGAACATCACCCCTCTTTTTCCCTGATGTTTGATGTAGAATCTCAGGTTAATTTCCGGAAAATTCACATGGAAAGGAATTGTTAATCCACGCACCCGGGTATTCAAAAAGTCAAAGGCAACCACACTGGCAAAAGCAGTTCCATCCTGAATATCCAGTTCAACACCCGGAGGAACTTTATCTATCAGCAGTTCTGGTGGAACCCGATAGGTAACATTAAGCAGGTGCTTCCATTCAGCTGTTAAAAATGGTTTCATTATCTCAGAATTAATTCCCCAATAGCAAAACAGGCAAACACAACTGAGGCAATTCCATTGGTTGTGAAAAAAGCCAGATTGACTTTAGACAGATCGTTGGGTTTGACTAATATATGCTGATAAGTCAGCAGGACCAAAAATGCGCCGGCTCCAATCCAGAAAATCCAGCCCCCTTCAATCAAAATACCGAAAAGAATAATCATCGAAGCAGTAAAAAGATGCAATAAAGTAGAAACAACCAGCGCTTTTCCTTTACCGAAAAAGGCTGGAATGCTTCGAAGGCGATTCGCTTTATCAAACTCTTCATCCTGTAAGGCATAGATAATATCAAAACCGCTTACCCAGGTTAAAACGGCAAATCCAAGTATGACAGGTTCCCACTGAAATTGACCTGTAACAGCAATAAAAGCTCCGACCGGAGCCAATGCCAGCCCAAGTCCCAAAACCAAATGGCAAAGCGCTGTAAACCTTTTGGTGAGTGAATAGCCAAGGATGACCAGCAAAGCCACTGGTGAAAGGAAAAAACAAAGCTTATTGATAAACCAGGTAGTAAGAATAAAAAGTGCCGAGTTAATAATTACAAAAGCAAGTGCATTTTTAGGAGAGACAATTCCGGAAGGAATCTCGCGTTTGCTGGTTCGATCGTTCATCGCATCAATATCCCGGTCAATATACCGGTTAAAGGCCATGGCTGCACTACGGGCGAAAACCATACACAAAACGACAAGAATAAATGACAACCAATAGGGGTTATCTGGCTCCACCTGTTTTTCATTCATCACCCAAAATCCCAGGAAAAGTCCTAAAAGGGCAAAGGGGAGAGCGAAAATTGTGTGGGCAAACTTTATAAGAGAAAAATATTTTCGCATCATAAGTCAAAAATTCCAGCTAATATGATAGCAGTTTTCTATAAATGCAAACCTTTCTGATATGAATTTGGTTTGAATCGCATGGAGAAAAGAAAAGCTTATATTTTGGTTTGTACAAGCAATAAGCCAAAACAATGGAATGCCGGCTGCTGTTGCGATAAGGGAGGAGAAACCCTGCTTAAGGCTTTTGAAACCTTCATAAAGAAGAATCAATTGGGGGATTACATTATTGCGAAAAAGTCGGGTTGTGTAAATAATTGCAGCAATGGGATATCCGTTCGGATGCTCAATGATGGCATTATTTATAGCAATGTTTCTCAGGAAGATATTCCAGATATCGCCGAGGGGCATGGCATTTATCAAATACCTGTTCAGAGGTTATTGAAAGAATATTCGCCTGAAAATGATCATTAGAAGCACTACATGCTCACTTCCGATCCGGTTCGCTCTTCGATTAAAGCGTTTAGGGTAAGGAACAACCATTTCACTTCTGCCTGATTGGCATTTTCAAATAAGTACATTTGATCAGAAGAGGTGTGAATAACGGGTACTGAGGGGAAAAACAGTCGGTTTCTGAAGAAAAATTTGTCTTCTCTTTTGATTGCAATGATTTCATCAAGCAGGAATGACTTGCGATAAGGAAAGAATAAATAGTCTTTACTCAGAATGATTTTTTCATTGTCAATGATCAATTTCTGGCTTTCTGACAGATCATTAATTGCAGAATAAAAGGACCATACAGCTATTACAGAAAACAGAATTGTAAACAACTTAAGGGAAGTGTCCAAAAAGGGAAATACATCAGGATCCTGAAGGAAGGGATGAATAATTGAAATCATCAATAACCCTACGCTCAGTTTTCCCAAAATTCGACGAAAATACCTTTTGGGAGGAAATACAATTTCTACTCTGCCATTGGCAGTTTCGTAAATATCTATTCGACTCAATTTGGGGGGAGAAAGTTCCTCAAGATCTACCTGCACAGGGTCATAGCTACTAAAACAAGTAGGGCATTGGGCCAATCCGGTTTGGTTATTAATATGAATGACGCCAATAGGTTGATTACAGGTGGGACAGGATAACTTCATATATTAAAAGAATACGGAAAGGAAAAACCGCAGGTTTCTAATTTTCCGCTTTCTGTTTCCAACTCCGGCCCTAAAACCCCGTCTCTTATACAAGAACAATCAATTACATTAAACATATATGGACGAGTTTATTCCTTTCGCATTTGTTGGATTTCTCCTTGGTTTCTATGCAGTAACATTCTGGAAAATATTTGAGAAGGCTGGAGAACCTGGCTGGACGATTTTCATCCCTTTTTACAATCTATACAAATTTGTAAAGATTGCAGAGAAACCTGGCTACTGGGCTTTTTTGTATTGTATTCCAGTTGTCAATATCATTATCAGTTTGCTTACCAATATTAGTATTGCCCAAAAATTTGGAAAAAGTGAGGCATTTGGTATTGGGCTGACCTTTCTGGATATTATTTTCTATCCAATCCTTGCCTTTGGAGATGCTGAATACCAAACAGATAATTCCACAACTGAAAATGATACTTTCATAAATGAAGAGGGAGAAACAGTAGAAAAAATACCTTTGGAAGATTGGGAATAATATTCAGATAAGAAATTATCTACCATTTTTTAGTTACACACATAAAAGAAAAAAGGAACTAACCTTATTGGTCAGTTCCTTTTTCTTTTTTATAGAAAAACAACCCTTCCTAAAAAGCTAATCTCTCTACACAATTTTCGATGCTATACAGAAAAGTAAAAATAAAGAATAAGGAATGACAAATAGAAAAGTAAGCACACTGATTTACAGGAGATTATCTCATCAGGG
>JAGQVA010000704.1 GCA_020438265.1 Bacteroidota bacterium | reverse complement strand
CCATACGGTTGATTCAGATATCTTTGTTTATACTCTTCAATAACCACACTTTTTTGGATATCCAGTTTTTCCTGAGAAAAAGCCAGTTCCAGCATGCGATCAGACTCCAGCCAAAATGCTGTTTCCAATTGATTGGCAGGCAAACTGAGGTAATAATTAGTAATGTCAGAAGAAGTAAAAGCATTGTTTTGCCCCCCAACTCTCTGGAGAGGTGTATCATAATGAGGAATATGTTTACTTCCTTCAAACATAAGATGTTCAAACAAGTGAGCAAAACCGGTGCGGTGAGCCTGTTCATCTTTTGAGCCCACCCGGTAGAGAATATTCATCACTGCTTTGGGAATGGAATGATCTTCATGAATGACGACCTTCAACCCATTGTCAAGCGTAAAGGTTTCGTAAGCGATTTGTAGCATATATGCAATGTTTACAGAATCAAAGTTCAGTGTATAACGCCAGCTGTTGAATGATAGTTATAAATAGAATAATTGGTCAACAAGCTCAATCAAATTCAGTCAACATCTCCCACAATCTATCTTTCAATTGGGTCAGACCTTTTTGCGCAACCGAAGATATAAAAAGCGGATTCAAATCGGGAATTTCAGCTCTGATTTCAGCTTCCAATTCTTCATCGATCATATCCGACTTTGAAATAACCACGAGACGCGGTTTGTGCGCCAGGTCTTTATTATATAACTCTACTTCTTTGACCAGAATATGATATTCTTTTTCAATATCCTCAGAATCAACCGGAATCAAAAAAAGTAAAATACTATTTCGTTCTATGTGTCGCAGAAACTGGGTTCCCAATCCTTTGCCCTCATGGGCCCCTTCAATAATACCGGGAATGTCAGCCATGACAAAAGACCGATGATCCCGGTAACGCACAATGCCCAGATTGGGTATCAATGTCGTAAAGGCGTAATCGCCAATTTTGGGTTTGGCTTCGCTCACCACAGATAAAAGCGTCGATTTACCCGCATTGGGGAACCCCACTAATCCAACATCCGCCAATACTTTCAATTCAATTACAGCGGTAAGCTCTGTATAATCACCTCCCGGAGTGGCAAAATCAGGAACCTGATTGGTAGCCGATTTAAAGTTCCAGTTTCCTCTGCCTCCATGCCCTCCTTCCAGCAATACTACTTCTTCGCCATCCTCCAGAACTTCAGCAAGAAATTCTCCCGTTTCGGCATGTTTGACTACTGTCCCCAAAGGAACTTCCAGGATCTCATCCTGGCCGCTTTTTCCGGTTTTGCGTTGCCCGGAGCCGTTTTGGCCGGCTTCAGCCTTGATGTATTTCCTGTATTTCAGATCGAGGAGCGTCCACAGCTGAGTATTACCACGCAGTATAATACTTCCTCCTTTTCCTCCATCTCCACCGTCAGGACCACCTTTGGGCACACCTTTCTCACGTCGCCAGGAGACGGCTCCGTTTCCTCCTTTACCGCTGGTAAAATAAATCCTTACGTGATCAACAAATTGGGAAGACATGTTATTTTTAAGTCAAAAGTCAGATTTCAGAAGTATAAAGGAAAAAGTGGCGTACTTATCAAATGTGACTTTTTACTTCTGCCTTCTGACTTTTTAATTATTCTCAGGTAATACTTATTTATTCAGTTCATTCAGAACACTAGCAATATTCTGACCGATTTCTTCAATACTTCCTACTCCTTCAACCCTGTGAAGTTTGTTCTGAGACTGATAATAAGACTCAACAGGCAAGGTTTTTTCATTGTATTCAATGATTCTCTTGCTGATGGTCTCTTCATTATCATCAGCTCTTCCACTGTCAATTCCCCTCTTAACCAGACGCACAACCAATTCCTCATCCGGTACTACCAGACTAATCATCCCTGAAATGGCAGTTCCTTTTTCTGCCAGTAATGTATCAAGTGCTTCAGCCTGAGGAATCGTACGGGGGAATCCGTCAAAGATAAATCCATTCGCATCAGCGTGTTGATCCAGTCTCTTAGAGATCATCTCAATCACAATCTCATCACTGACCAGCTTTCCTTCCGCAATAATGCTTTTGACTCTTTCTCCCAGTTCAGAACCAGAAGCTTTTTCAGCTCTAAGCATGTCTCCGGTAGAGAGGTGAATCAAACCAAATGTATCGATGATTTTCGCAGACTGAGTGCCTTTTCCAGCCCCGGGAGGGCCAAATAATACCAAATTTAACATAGTAATTAATCAAAGTTCGTATCAAACAGACCGCGAAATTACATAATTAAAAGGATAACTACTCAATAAGCGGATTGGAATCTGTTTAAAGGCGAGAGCATTGCCTCTTTTTTGAATAATTCGCTCTATTTCTTCGCTGGTTGCTGCATATCTTTGCAGATTTTGATTGAACTCTTCTTCAGACAATTGGGTGTGCCCCAGTTTGTATAAAATGTCCCTTTCGACAAACATTAACACAAACGCCTCTTGGGCCAGAGAATCTGTGTAGGTTTGCATAAGGGTATCCCATTCTGCCAGATCAGGCATATAGGAAAGTGCCTCACGAGATAAAATCCTGATTTGATGAATGTCCTCGACAGTTAGTTTGTCTTCAGAAAAAGTTTGTGAGGGATCCTCGCACTGAGTAACTGAAAACAGAACCAAACTGAAGAGTACTGTAAGAATGATTTTCTGAAAATTTGGAAAGTAATGTTTTTTCATGCTGACTGTTTAAATGACCTTTTACCAGACATATTGACGGTAATACATCTTTAAACCAATCAAAAAGGTAACTAAGCAAGAAGGGGTAACCGGAATATTTGTTTGATTATTAACGAACTTACCTCTATTAGTCAGAGAAAAAGAAAAAACATGACCAGCTTTTTAACGATTTAATAAGTCTGCCAAATCTTCCCGCACCTGCATGGGTGAAAGAAACCTGATTCCATGCATTCCCTGAGCAATGGCACCTTCCACGTTTTTCGCTGAATCATCAATAAAAACGGCTTTAGCCGGATCAACCTCATAACGCTTAATCAGGGTTTGATAAATTTTCGGATCTGGCTTGGCCAGTTTTTCGTCTCCCGACACCACGATTCCTTCTATATGTTTAAAGAAATCATATCGTTGATGAGCTATCGGAAATGTCTCTGAGGACCAGTTTGTCAGGGCCAATATGCGATATCCCCCATATTTAAGAGATTCCAGAATCTCCACTGTCTCTGCAATTTCTCCTCCCAGCATTTCTTCCCAACGACCATAATATGCTCTGATTTCCTTTTCCCAATCAGGATGTAGAGCTACCAGATATTCCGTTCCATCGGCCAGAGATCTCCCGGCATCCTGCTCTACATTCCATTCGTATTTGCAGACATTTTCGAGGAAATGGTCTACTTCTGATTCTGTTTCAAATATCTTTCTGAATAAATATTTGGGGTTCCAGTCGATCAAAACTCCCCCCAGATCAAAAACAATTGTATCAATTTTCATTTTATCTTGCAGGCTAATTTTTTCAAATGAGTTACCACCGCATCATGATTATCGGCAGTGGAGGTGCTGGCAAATCTACACTT
>JAGQVA010000703.1 GCA_020438265.1 Bacteroidota bacterium | reverse complement strand
GAGTACGCAGAGTTCGCAGAGAGGGGTTATTTTTTGCATCTGCGTGCGATTTAAAATGTCAGGCTTTGCCTGCGCTAATACTCATTCAGCTCCATATCCATCGCCAAATCAATTTTATCCACTTCCACAATCACCATCCCATTCTTCTCATCAGTCTGATAAATAGGAATAAACTTTTTCCCCCATTCAATCTCATGACATTTATAAGAGTTGCGCGAGTGAACCACCTGATCAAAAGTATCGTCATAACCTTTGAGCATAACAAGAAACTCAGCATTCATATTCATGAGTTCTTCCTTACTTTTCCGATAAAGAGGGCTTTTGGCATCAATTGGATGAACGACTGTCCAGGTAAGAGGAAACATCGCCACATAGGAGCGTTCCAGTTCCAACCGAAAATATTTCTGCCGAATTTCCCCATCAATTTGTTCATATAGCATCAAAACTACCTGGACGTCCAGCTCAATCAATTGATTTTGCCTGCGATTGACAATCCGAAACATAAACCCGTTTATATCATGATATGGAGCAATAATGGCTGATTGACTGTACGCGATTTTTGCAGAAGCCTTGGAAAAACGTCCAAAAAAAACACCGGTAGCCAGCGCAAAAATCATCAGACCTGTGAAAGCTTCGATCGAAGCAATCAAGTTTGACCAAAAGCCAACCGGGCTTACCGAACCATACCCCACAGTAGTAAGGGTTTGTACACTGAAAAAGAACGCGTGTAAAAAGGATTCAATCCAGTATTTAAGCGTAGCAGGGTCTCCATACGGAGCAGCGCTAAGGGACTCCACTCCCACAAGCAAATAAAGGGAGGCAAACAGCGTATTCAACAATCCATAAAATCCGACTACTAATAGGAGAAATTGAGTCCATGAAATGGTAATGAGGAATTGATAAGGATTAATTGCCCCTATTCCACCCCCTACCCGGCGCACATTAAAACTGCCATCTTTATTAATTAATCTTTTATTAGACCGACTAATTCGCGTACCAAATCCCAAATCCCGGAAATCAGTATTGGCCGAATTGGGCTCCTGGTTAGATTGTTCTAGTGGAGCGTTGGTGTTTTCTTTGATTTCAGCCATAAGCAATATAAGGTTGAAATATAAATTCCGTTTAAAAATTAACACTTTCCCAGCCCATAACGTCACAGTGTTGTCTGGTTTGGAGGAATAAAGATGGAAAAATCTGAGGAACCCATCAAACCTCTGGACTTTTGGGAAGTCAAAGTCATAGCCAAAAACCTAAACCTATGTTCCGCTTGCATTGTTTCTGCTTCTTTTTATTGCCGGTACTTTTTTTGATTAGCTGTGCCCCTGGGCCTGAAATCATTATTGTCCCTGATAATACTGCCCCCCCTGATTTTAGTGTGCCTGAGCTGGCTAAAGAGAATTATGTAAACAAAGTGTATATCACCTTATTAGGCAGAAAACCCTCTGATAGCGAGTTTTCAAGGGGAATGGCATTACTGGATGAAAACAATGCTTCTACTGAAAGTCGGGAAAAATTTATCGATGAAGTACTGGTAAAGCCAGGTTTCTCTCAGCGGATGTATGAGATTGCCCGTACCGAAATCCTCAATAATGTAGATACAGCTGATATAACATTCCAAATAGTCATTTTTACTCAGTTGTTGAGCGATCCTGTGTATGAGCCTTTTTATGACTTGATTGAAACCGAAATCGGCCGCCTTGCCCGCCTTCGTGATGTACCAAAAAAACTGGAGAATGGAGAAATAGACAGGATTGAAATGCACAGGAGAATGGTTGATAATTTCATCTATGATGAGATTAATATGGGGACTCAAAACTTTGTGCTTTCCATGTTTGAGTATTTTTTGGGTAGATATCCTACGGCAAAAGAAGAAGAAGTCTCGATACAAATGGTTGATGGGTTTAACACCGTTGTATTTGGGGAAGAGGGAGATTCTAAAGCGGAATTTATAGAGATATTCTTCGAATCTGATAATTACTTCGAAGGGCAGGTGGTTAATATTTATGAAGATTTTCTTTTCCGAAGCCCTAATTCTGTGGAAATGGGGGAAGGAACAGAAATTTATAAAACGACCCTTGATTATTCTACATTATTAAAAACCATCCTTGCAAAAGACGAATTTCTGGGAATCTGAAAACGCTACTTATGAAACAAATTATTTACTTATTCAGTCTGGTTATGCTGGTGTTTTCTGCCTGCAAATCTACTGACGATCTATATATCTATGAGGTGAATGAGGTCGAAGTTACCCAACCTGGCATTGACAAAAATAGCCCCAAAACAGATCTCGAATTTATCTCGCTGGCTTATTCTGATTTATTTGGAAAAACCATTAGTAATGATGATTTAAACAGAATGGTCCTGTCTTATAATGCTTTGGGGGATAAGTCAATTATTGCTGATTTACTGATCAGAAATATGCTCAATAGCCCGCAGGCAGATGTTCCCTCAGCACAAGAAATGCGAAACGATATTGAGGGGTTTATTACCGATACTTTTAAAAAGTTTTATGTCAGAGAACCCGGGGAGTACGAATTGTGGTATTTCCGAAGCCTCATTGAAAGTGATCCTGATATTACCCCCGAGTTGATTTATTACGCCTTTTTAACCTCCGATGAATACCGATTCTACTAATTGAGAAACGAATGAAACGCAGAAGCTTTCTGAAAAAATCTACTATGGCAACAGCTGCCGGGCTGGTTGCTCCCTATATTTTGCCCAGTGGAAGATTGTTTGCCCGTACCATGAGCCGGAAAGTCAATCATGTGGTTTTTTGCCTTTTCGCCGGAGGTGTCCGGAATATCGAGGCCATTCACCAAAATGAAGGAAATTTAATGCCTGCTATGCTGGAAGGGACTGATTCGACGAATCCTGGTCTGGACCCTTTGCCTGCTTCACCCTGGCCGCAGCGACTACAAAAAGAAGGTACTCTTTTTCCCGAAATGAGATATAAAGAAGGCCCTACCGGACACTTTAACGGCCATACGGTAGCAGTTACCGGCGTGTACACCAATACAGGCCTTAATTTGCGCACCAACCCCGAAGCACCCACCATTTTTGAATATTATCTCAAACACAATTCTCCCGCTGTAACTGCGCTCAATGCATGGTGGATTTCAAACTCATTGGGGCCTTATCCGGCTTTGAATTATAGCAGTTTTCCCGGTTATGGGCCCATGTATGGTGCCAATCATATCACTCCAGCTGCTTTGATCAATTTGGAAACGTATCCGGCCATTGGGCAACCCAAGCAGTTTCAGTTTCACGAGGAAGAAAAAATTCTGGAGGTCAGAGATTTTTTAAATAAAAACTTTGATAAATCCATCGTGAATAATAGTGCGGGAAATTATAATACAACTGAAGACGCTGCGCAAATCCGAAACTTTATCAGTGATATGTTTGATCTGGGGTTAAATGGAGGTTTCGCTAATCCTCTGGGAGTTCCTAATAATGTGGCGAATAACGATATTTTGACGCTGTTTTTTGCTGAAAAGGTAATTAACGCTTTTCAACCAGA
>JAGQVA010000702.1 GCA_020438265.1 Bacteroidota bacterium | reverse complement strand
GTGGTCCTCATGGTCAGGCGTGGCTTACCGGTCGTAAAATCATTGGCGATACCTATGGGGGGAAAGGCGCTCATGGTGGAGGTGCTTTTTCTGGAAAGGATTCTTCCAAAGTAGACCGAAGTGCTGCTTATGCTTCCAGACACATCGCTAAAAACCTCGTTGCTGCGGGTGTAGCAGATGAAGTATTGGTACAATTGGCTTATGCAATCGGCGTGGCTGAGCCTGTATCGGTGAATGTCAATACTTATGGTACATCAAAAGTGAATCTTTCTGATTCGGAAATTGCTGAAAAAGTTAAAGACAATTTCTCCTTTACTCCAAGAAGTATTGTAACCAGATTGGGACTGAAAAATCCTATTTTCTCAAGAACAGCTGCTTACGGACACATGGGAAGAGATTGTTATGAAACGGAGATCGAAACCAATTATATGGTGATCACAAGTAATGGCAACTCTGAGAATATGGCTCGCAATAAAAAAATGAAAAATGTAACCTTCTTTTCCTGGGAGAAACTGGATCTGGTAGATCAGGTAAAAGAGGTGTTTGGGTTGAATTAAGAGTCTGATTTATCATTATAGAGGAAAGGGTAGGGAGAGTTGTGATTTTTTAGCCTCTCCTGCGCCACATTTTAGACGTATTTGATTTCTCCCACAGATAGCACAGATTCCACAGATCTAAGCGTTTAGCAATGGATATTATCTGTGAAATTTGTGAAATCTGTGGGAGGTTTTTTTAGTGTTCGGTAGTATGATTCTTTATCATTTCTTCTCCTATCCTTATCTTTTGTATCTTTTTTAATTTAGATAATTATAAGGATAAAGGGAGCCCGTATGATTGTTTACCTGCTGTTCCCAATCTACTTTTCTTATATTATTAGAATGAATAACAAATTATTTTTCCTCTCAATTTTCATGATGATTGCCTTGTTTTCCTGTAAGAATGACAACCAGGAAAAAAAGCAGGAAGAAGAAATCCTGCCTGATTCCATACTGAATACAGAAGGCATGTCTGAGGCCGAAAAGGCAGAATATATCTGTCTGACACATAATGATTATATCTGTGAGACGGGATTATTTTTTGTTCGACTGGGTGATTTTATTGGAGATTTGCAGGCTGAAGAAATTGAAGGAGCCAGTATTTCGGATTCGGTAGTTTCGGAAAGTGGTTATCAGTGGGTGGTGCGCACCATGCAGTTGCCGGAAGGAAGAATTATTGTGGAGGGCGAATTTATTGACGAACGCCAGAGTAATGATACTTTACTTTCCAATACAAGAGTCAATCGCCTGAGAATTGAATCGCCCCTTTTTCAGACTCCTGATCAGTTAAAAGTTGGAGATTCGGTGACAAGGCTTTTGGAATTATATCCGGAAGAGAGCTTTCAGGTAGTATCTATTCCTGATTATGAGGTGATTAATATTCAGGTTGGTAATTCGAGATATAACTATCTGGTCAGTGATAAAGGTAATGCGATGGCCAGTTCCATTGCCGGAGATGTTATCCTGGTTGATGATTTACCTCGGGAAGCGATGATCTCGGGGATCGTGGTGATGTAATTGAATGTGAAACACGGAGACACTGAGGCACAGAGAATAATAGTTAGTGTTTGGCTAATTTCTCAGTGCCTCAGTGTTTTTATTTTTTAGGGCTCAATCCACAACACATCTCCCGACCGGTCAATATAAGCATAACGATAGTCATAATCATTGTGTGCAGGTCCTAACTTCACATAGGCAATTCCTTCATGGAAATATCCTACCCATCGAAATTCATAACCGGTAATCATATTGCCGCCGGCATCCATATACCCCCATAATCCTCCCATTTTTACTGCCGCGATCCCTTCACTGAAACCTTTGGCATCTTCAAAAACAGGGTTAATGATAAACTGCCCTCTCTGATCAACAAAGCCCCATTTCCCCCCAATGTGACTATCTGCCCGGGTCTGTTCGTAATAAGGAATATTTTCTCCTCCTTTACTTCCGACAAGGACGGGCGCCAGTCCACTTCCATATCGTCCGATTTGGTCAAACTGGGGCTCAAATAATAACCTGCCCAGCGTATCCACGAGGCCGTATTTAAACTCGCTGGAATATCTGGCTTCCCCTTGTTTGAAATTTGCCTGAACGACAGCAAGACCTTCATTAAAATCACTTTCGATTCGGTATTGGGGAAGAATTCTCTGCCCTTTTTTGTTTAATACCACCCAGCGTCCGTCTTCATCCATGACTCTTGCATGTCCTTCATGAAAATCGGCGGGGAGCACAAATTGAGGCTCGATGACCTGATTACCTCCTTTGTCAATATACCCCCATTTACCATTGATATAAACAGCAGCCAATCCTTCGCTAAACTTGCGGGGACATTTGATTTCGGAATTTCGGATAATAACGCGCTCTGCGGTGTCGATATAAATCCATTCACTTTCGGTGCGAACGGCTGCCAGACCTTCAGAAAACTCATAAGCCTGATGCATGGTTAGAGAAAGGGAATTCAGGTCAAAGGGATATCCGCCATTGGGAGGGGAAAAATATTTGGGATTAATGACATACTGTCCATACAAATTAATAAATCCCCATTTTCCGTCCGTGGGTATATCGATACCCGTCTGGGTTCCCCCCACATTTACTGCGGCGAGACCTTCTGAAAATTTGACTCCATAAGCAAATTGTGGGGCAATAATCCTGTCTCCCCCGGAACTGATAAAACCGTATAAGCTACCTTCTTTTATAGGCCAGTAGGATTCCTGTTGATCAGAAACCAGGTTGCCACAACTGGCTAAAAATAACAGGACTGGAATAAGCAGGAGAAGGTTTTGCTGTGATTGTCTCATTAGTAATTCTTTATCCATTTTCAATAATCATCCCGGCGTGTTTGGGGGAGCAATTTATGAATTCTACCCAAAGATAAAATATTTTACCAGAATTATTGTCCTCCTCCAAAAACTGCTCTGAATACTTCTTCCAATTTGTTTACACCAATGATATTGATGTCTTTAAATTCGCGGTTGAGAGACTTGGCCTGAAGCGAAGAAACGTATATATTTTTAAAGCCCAGTTTCTCTGCTTCTGCGATTCTGGGTTCCAGTCTGGTAACGGATCGTATTTCTCCGGAAAGGCCTACTTCGCCTGCAAAAACGCTGGATTGAGGGATCGGAATGTCGTGAAGAGATGAAATAACGGCACAAATTAAGGCGAGATCAATGGCGGGATCTTCTACTTTAAGTCCGCCGGTAATATTGATAAATACATCTTTGATTCCCATTTTGAACCCACAGCGTTTTTCCAAAACAGCGAGTAGCATATTGAGCCTGCGCAAATCAAATCCCGTAGCCGAACGCTGGGCAGTTCCATAAGCCATAGGACTTACCAGGGCTTGTGTCTCTACCAAAAGGGGACGGGTTCCTTCCAACGTTGCAGAAATGGTAACCCCGCTAAAATCTTCTTCACTTCCGGAGAGGAAAATTTCAGAAGGATTCGCTACTTCCCGCAATCCATTGGCCAGCATCTCGTAAATACCAATTTCCATGGTGCT
>JAGQVA010000701.1 GCA_020438265.1 Bacteroidota bacterium | reverse complement strand
CTGGCAATCTGGGTGTTATGCTACGCAGAAAGTTTGACTATCAATATCCCAACCAGGAAGCAACCGTGTGGGTCAAAGATGCTGAAAACCCAGAAAGAGACTGGCAGGAGGCGGGAGTCTGGTACACCGCAGGAAGCAATACCTTCTATCATTCTTACCCTAAAGGACGGGCCTTCACAGAATCAGAATTTTTGCCAACGAATCCCAAAGTTCTGACCAGCAACCGCAGATGGCGGGAAGAAGAGTTTCTGATTGGGAATCAACTCACTGCTGGCATTTCCAGGCTTGCGGTTGAAATTCGGTGGATACCAAATGATAAGGAATTATTGCCGGGAACGCCATTTCCAGTGGCCTCAGCCTGGAGTGAAAGTCGGTACTGGGTTTATTGTTTTGAGTTGACTGAATAAGCTATATTTGGGCTTTCCCAGATACTTTTTAGCTACACTTAAATATTTCCCACAGATGACGCAGATTTCACGGATCGAAACGCTTAGCAATAGGATTTATCTGTGGAATCTGTGCCATCTGTGGGAGGCTTTCATAAAGTGTAAAACCTAATCATCACTACCTTCATCGTCATCATCTCCATCATCATCGTCTTCTTCAGTCCCTTGCTTCACAACCTGTCCTGAAGAGTCAAAAAGCACTTCAATAAATGTTGAACCTTCTTTTAAATCCACTTCAAATTGCTCAATATCTCCTTTGATGATTTTATCAACCGAAACAATTTCGTATGAAGCGAAATCAGCTTCGACAGCACTTTGAATGGCTTCAGGAAGTTGGGCAGGTTCTATTTCCTCCTCAATTAGCTGCAGTTTACCATCCTTGTCATATTTTGCTTCCATCACTACCCCATTTTCAAGAAAAACAACTTCATATCCATCTTTCCCTTCATCCCAGCCCTTAATCGCAGCACCAGGAAATTGTTTTTGAAACGCCTCGGTGATATTTGTTGGAATTTGTTTCTCTGCGGATTCTGTCTGACAGGCAAAAAAGCCAACGACACTTAATAAAATGAGTAAATAATTTTTCATTGGAATATGGTTTTATGATCTGACTACAAGGTAGTATTCAATTCTATTCTGGTTCTGTATTCATCTGGCGAATGGAAAAATGATGCTGGCCTGTCTCATAGGAATAATCAAGGATCAGCCCATGAATCTGACATATTTGTTGACTAATAGCCAACCCTAATCCTAAAGAAGCAGAAGCCTGATCTTCTTTTGCAAATCGTTGAAAAAGGGTTTCAGGGGCAGTTGAAAATGGTTTCCCAGAGTTAGAAATGCGGATCTGCTGCTCATTCGCAAAAACGGAAATTGGGCTTTTATCACTATTATATTGGATCGCGTTATTCAACAAATTATCCAAAAGAATTTCAACCAAATCAGAAGCCCCGGCAATTAAAAAAGTCGTGTTAGGAGAAATCAAACATTGTATCGCAGAGTCTTCAAAAAGATCCTGAAATCTTTCTATTCTGCTAAGTAGCATTTTTGTCATATCCACCTTTTCGCTAACAGGAAACTGCTGATTCTCCATTTTAGTGAGCAATAATAACCCTTCGTTCAGTTTGCTGAGTTTATTCACCGATTTAAGAATAGACCGCACAAATGAGGCCTGTGATTCTGTCAAATCCTGAGATTGTATCAACAAATCCAGATTAGATTTAACCGCAGCCAGTGGGGTTTGAATTTCGTGGGAAGCATTTTCAGTGAACCGTTTCAGTGTCTCATAATCACGCTGATTACGGGTTGTCAGTGCGTTAATTGCCTGATTCAGTTTTTGAAATTCTGTGATTTTTGCATCAGGAAGCTGAACCGGTTTTGGGTCTGTCAGCCGGTAGTTAGCTAATTCCTTCAGGGTTTGAAAAAATGGAGTCCAAATTCTCCTTACCACCCATCGGTTAACAATTAACATACTGATAATCAACAACATTATCAAAACTGAGAACGACAAAACAATTACCTCGATCAAATCTTCTGTTTCAATGAGTGATTTCCTTAAAATGAGCCGATAGAATTTACCTTTTATCAAAAAAGAAGAAGTCAACTCCCGAAAGGGAATCATTTCGCCTTCCCTTTTATCATATATGGAAATATCCTTCCATTGAGATGTCGTATCTCCTTTTTCTTGTAAAATTTCCAGACTAGATTCTTGATTTTGTGAATATGTGGAAATATCTGAAGAACCGGCTTGTAGTTCTCCTCGAATTTGCTCTCTTTTCATCCACAATGATTCGTCAACCTCTTCGTACAAAAGATGCTGTAAAAGGAAAAAACTCATTCCTCCTCCGACTAAAAAAGCCAGAAAAAAGAATAAAAGATATGCTCTGTTGGTAATGCTGATCAGATTCATGACTGCGAAAATTTATAGCCCAACCCATATACCGTATGGATATAATCCTTTCCCCCTGCTTCTCTGATCTTTTTGCGAAGGTTTTTGATATGATTATATAAAAAGTCAAATCTATCCGCAGTATCCATAAAGTCGCCCCATAAATGCTCTGCAATGGCAGATTTGGAGAGTACTTTTCGGGAGTTTAGGAGAAAAAATTGAAGCAATTCAAATTCTTTTTTTCTGAGATCCAGAGCTATTCCCTGCACGAGCACCTCTCTGCTTTCAGGATTCAGGCGTATTTCTTCAAAATCTATAAAATCTTCACCTTTATATAATCACCTTCTGGCCAACGCTCTGATTCGTGCATGAAGTTCAGGGAGATGAAAAGGTTTGGTGAGATAATCATCAGCTCCTGATTCCAACCCTTTAATTCGATCATCCACCGCATTTCGGGCCGTAATGACAATGATTCCGGTAAGAGTATTTTGGTACCGAATCTGAGGAATAAGTCTCAATCCATCCCCACCAGGAAGCCCTAAATCAACCAAAATGATGTCGTACTTGTATAAATGGATTTTTTCTTCCGCAGTAAAATAGTCCCTGGCATCTTCACATAAATACCCTTCCTGAATCAGGAAATCTTTCAAATTAATGGCCAGCGTGTTATCGTCTTCGATAATCAGAATCTTCATTCCTTGAGGGTTAATCCAGGAAAGATAGAAAATAGATCTATGAGAATTCTGTAATCTTCTATTTGGGCCTGTCTTACTTCAACAACTCCGCAACCTCCCGCATTCCCTGCGTATTGGCATAATCATAAGCAGTCATTCCTCTGCCATCGCGAATCGCTTTATTAGCACCATTCTCTAATAAAAGTTTAACCATTTCCTTTTGCCCAAAAGTCGCTGCAAAGGTCAAAGGCGAAGAACCCTGCATATTGGTTTTATTGACATCTGCACCAGCATCAAGTAACATTTGGGCAATCGGCAGATTGCCTTTGAAGCACACTCCCATCAACGCGGTATTTCCCGCAGCATCCTTTTTGTCTACATCTGGATTGGCCTCCAGAATGGCTTTGGTAACGTCTATATTTCCATAATAAGTCGCCAGAATCAAGGGTGTGGAACCACGCTGGTCAATGGAGCCCAATACTTCTGGATTAACGGCTAAAATCTCTTTTATACTTTGCACATCCTCT
>JAGQVA010000700.1 GCA_020438265.1 Bacteroidota bacterium | reverse complement strand
CTGAGACAGTGTATTTGGTGGTAAGATTGGCTGCCACCACAACAGAAGGATCTTCCAGACTACGAACGACATAACTGATGGGAGCGCCATTATTGATCGAGCCTCCTTTTTCGATGAAGGTTTTGACGTCATCCATGCCTCCAATCAGTGCACCGGCAGCAAGATTCGCGTCCCCACCATAGGCATAACCGGAAACCTTTACATTCGCCAGATCATTGACATATTTCACATCAACACTACCACTTCCGCTTACTACAGCTCCGTTAAAAGAAGCATTAATAGCGGCTTTAATATCAGTGGAAGATTGTGTGGATTGAATGAGGAGATAGAATATTCGTCCGTAATTGACCGACGAAATATAGGTGGCCGGATTACCCTCATATACATATTTCTTTAAATCTTCAGGTGTAACGCTGGGATCAAAAGCTTTATCTACGTCTGGAATGTCGAGCACAATTGAATATAATGACTGGGTGACTTTGACAAAAACGCTGCTGTACTCATAAGAACCATTAAAGTCGAAAGAACCTTTGACTTTGGTAGTAAGTGTAGAAAAATTGGCGTTCATTTTTACACCTACTTCCGTCAATGAACGCACATCTTCTCTGGTGTAAGAGATATTGGCGGTCAGGTCTCCATTATTGCTGCCTATAAGATTATTGGTAGCCTGGGCAATGCTGGAAAAACTGACTTCCGGTACAGTTTCTGTGACTACTGATGATCCATTTAAAGTATTGATTGTAATGGTTCCTGGGCCTCTTTTTAGAGGAATAATAGCTGGTTTCCCTTCGGATACTGATTTCCCTTGTAAGAGATTTCCTGGATAAATGATTTCTGCGCTATTAGACGAATAGAGTACAAAATCATCAGCGTTTTGAGAGATGTCGACTTCAAAGTCTTTACACACCCAGATATCGTCATTGACTACCTGTTGGGGATTGGCTGCAGGTACTGTATCAACCTTTTCGTGGACAGGTTTATTCTCAATAATTCCCCCGGCTGAGACTACTGCGCTGAAGGTTGAAGAATTGGGATCAGGGGTATCTCCTTTTTTGCAGGACGGTTGCAGGAGAAAAGGGAAGAGCAGGAAAATGATGGTGTAAGTCGAGATGTTTTGAGATGTTTTTTTCATAATCATAAAAGTTCCGTGTGGATGTTGATTTTTATGTCAAATACCTCAAAATGGTGTTTATGGCCTAAAAACGGGGGTGGACAAAGGGTGGACAGATTGATGTTTGCCCTTTTTTCTTGTAGAACCCCTCGGGTTAGCCGCACCCCTCAAGAGCTAATCTCTCTACACAACTTTCGAGCCCCGTACGAAAAGTCAAAATAAACGCTATCGCTAATAAGGAATGACAAATGAAGAAGTAAACCCGCTGATTTACAGAAAATTATCTTATCAGAGATGAGTTCCCTTTTTACTTCCTTATTCCTTGTTCTTTATTTTGACTTATTTTTAAATATCTGATAGTCAGGTAAATAAAAAAGATGTGTAGAGAGATTAGCCCTCAAGAGGTGGGCTCCCACAGGCCAGGGCATCAACATAGGCATTCGCCTTTTCATTTCTCTACTTATGGCGGAATTGTAAAGCCTTTTCGATGAAGTGCTACTTAGAAAAAATCCTTATTTTTAGATACTCAAAAACCAATATTCCTCATGTCCTCAAACCACCCCATCAACCTCCAAACCCCGCTCAGCTTTGCCAAGGCATTTCGTTTTCCATTGCAGACATCTCAATCTCGGAAGGAAGTCGTGATTGGTGGGTTACTTCTATTGATCCCGGTTATCGGCTGGATACTGAACATGGGCCATCGGATTATGATGGTTCACCAGATGCAGCATGGAAAGTCAGCCTGGCCAGCGTGGAAGGATTACCCGGTTTTGTTCAGGCATGGATTGATTACTTTTTTAGGGATGGTGGAATATCATTTGCCAGCGGTAGTGGTTGAGTATTTTGCCTGGCGGAATGAATTGCTGATTCTGCATATCATAGCAGGTATTCTTTGGGTCGTAGCCACCGTAGCCGTTCCCGGATATATGTCCCATTATTGCCAGAATTTCGATCCGCAGGAAATTTTTAATCCCTTCCGCGCTTTGCGGAGAGTTTTTGAAGGAGGCCGCCTTTACTGGAAAGCCTGGGCCATTGCCCTTACCGCTTTGGTTTTATCTTTTACCGGATTAATCGCTTTTGGAATTGGTTTTTTATTTACCAGCGTTTGGTTTTGGCAGGTGGCGGGATATAGTTTTGCTACGGTTTTTACGGGGAAGTTTGGGTTGAGGAAGAACGCAGATAGTTCGAAATTGAGTCATTCTGTCGATTAAAGTTTACTGGCTTCCTTCAAGCGAATGACACATGAAAATGAATACTTTTCATATCCCCTGGGAATTTCTCGTTTATCAAACTCAACATCCCTAATCCAATTGTTTAAAGCTTCTGCTTTTTCAGGCACAGGTGATTCTAAACTAAAATTTGACGACTTTCTTTGATCATATACATTGCCTACAAACCTGATACATTTGCCTTCTTGATCCAGGATTAAAAAATGAATAAAAACAGTATAATCCTCTTTTTCATCGAATTGTGAGATTTCCAGCCCCAATTGCTGAGCAATAGCACTATCCAGACTACTTCCATCCTTTAATTTTGGCTCAGTAAATTGTTCAGGAAGTTTTCTTTTGCGATAAAACCGTTTAACTTTTGGAGGATCAAATTCATTTTTTTGAGGAATGATTTGTTCGAGTGGGAAAATTTCAATTTTCAGGCTTTCAAAACTTAATGTGATTACATTTCCCTGATCATTGATGATACACAACGTATTATCTTTGAAAAAAACAGAGTTGGCGGCGAGGTTCTCTTCAATTTTCCCGAGTTTTAAAGAATCACAACTATTATTACAGGAGATACACTCTTCATCTTCAATATCATTTGAGGGGCAATTTTTTAGCGTCTTTTTCCCATAAACCTCAAGACAGCTTTCGCATTCAATCTCTAAATCCTGGAGTTTTCGCTTCCATTTTGTCTGATAGGTCCAGGTATAATAAGGGAATATCCATTCTTGCCTATGTCTTACAAATTTGGCTTCATGGATGAATTCTGTATTATCTATGATCTCCTCCAGGTAGAAATTTTTAAAAAATTCACCATTCTTATAAATAGTAATAATGGGTCCACTGAGGCTAATGTTTTTTTTCTGATTTATAGAGTCAAAGACGACTTTTATGCCTATTGTTTGATTAACAATGGCGAGATATTGACCATTATCACTCGGGAAAATTCTTTTGCGAAAGTAGGTATCCATTTCATACAGGAATTTTCCTTTTTTGTATACCCTGGTTCTCCCTAACGTAGAAGGACCGTTATAAGGCGCATACGCAATTGCTTTAATAGTAATATCCTGACCTTCAATAGATTGGCTATATGGCCAGGCTGCTCCCCAGGTTATAGAAAAGCAGTTTATACTCGGAATACTAAATAAGAATAGAAGGGTATAGACTCTCATGTTTTTCTTTTAAAGATTGTATGAGAAGAATTTTCCAT
>JAGQVA010000699.1 GCA_020438265.1 Bacteroidota bacterium | reverse complement strand
CACCCCTTCCGGAGCGAGCAGCAGTTTATTTATTACCTATTTTTATCTTGATCCTGATAATACGGAACTTTTGTATTATGCCGGAGGAAGTGAGCTTTTCCGCACGACCACAGCATCTACGGTAACTTCTGGCACATGGACAGATATGACCGGAGTCGCAGCGACAACGGGTAGTACGATTTACTCTATGGCTACTTCCAGAGGTGCTGGTTATGTGGCGAATGACGCAAACCGTAAATTATACATTGGTACTTCTGGTGGAGGAGTGTATCGTTTGAATGACCCTCAATTTACAGCTGCTGCTACCAATCCCGTTGATATCAGTCCGGCAGGTGCTACGGGAATTGCCAGTGGCATCGGAGTAAATCCAACGGATGACAACGAAATTCTGGTTTCCTTTTCCAATTATGGAACGAATAATATCTATCATACTTCTGATGCGGATAATGCTAGTCCAACCTGGGTGAATGTGGAAGGAAATCTTTCCATTGCTTCAGTGCGTTCGGCTTCGATTATGGTGGAAGGGGGAATTACCTATTATATTGTGGGTACATCTATCGGACTTTATTGTACCACCACTTTGAATGGAGGATCAACCGTTTGGACACAAATTGGGGCTGGATCCATTCGTTATGCCGTCGCACGTTCTTTGGCCTTAAGGCCAGCAGATAATTTTCTTTTGGTAGGAACCCATGGCAATGGAATGTATATGGTTGAGCCTCCGAGAGATCCGTTGATTTCTTTTGTAGCTGCTACTTCAGATACAACAGAATCTACCAATGCATCTGCCAGCTGTAGGAACTATACTGATATTGAAGTGAATATGCAGATCCTGAGTGCTCCTACCGGCGCAGCTACAGTTACCATTTCGAATACTGGTACGGCAACGGAAGGAACAGATTACGACATTCTGAATGCAGGGAAACAAATAATTTTTCCGAATGGAGTTACGGGTAATCAACCAGTAAATATCAGAATTTATGATGATACCGGCGACGAATCGGCCGAGACAATTATTCTGGATTTTACGGTTTCCGGAGTTACAGATGCAACAAAAGCAAGTTTTAATATCACCCATACTCTGACAATCAATGATAATGATGCTGCTCCTACGGCTATTAATACGCTGTTCTTTGAAGACTTTGAAGGGGGAAGTGCACCAGGATTTGGCGTTTTGTCATTTGCTGGATATACAGGAACGAATGGATATTGGGTAGGAAATGGTGGGGGAATGAATGGTACATATAGCCTTTATAATTCCAACTCTTTCCCGACGGCGGGGTATGATAATGCCACTCAGGATGATATTGGAATACGTACTCCTCTGATTGATGCAACTGGTGAATCAGGGTTGGAAATTACTTTTGATTACAAATGTAATGGGGAGTCGGGAGCCGATTACGCAGTTTTTTACTATTCTTTTAATGGGACCAATTATTTTTTCATAGAAGGTAACTCTGTAACGGGCCCTTATGTAGGAGTTTCTTCTCAAACTACCCGAACGGTAAGCCTCCCACCTGCACTGGATAATACCAGTTTTTATCTGGCATGGCGTTGGATCAATGATGCTAACAGTACGGGTTCTAATCCTGCCCTGGTTTTGGATGATATTGATGTTTATACAATAGGAGGGAATGTGGAAACGACTCTCAACGCAACTGATGGAGAGTATTTTGGCCCTTACGAAACCGTATATTTTTATGATGGAGCAGACATAATGTTGAGTTTGACCAATAATTCAAGTTATGATTATGGATGTACAACCGTAGATGTTGACCGCGCCGGAACAGGAGCCACCCAGGCCTGGTCAGCAGCAACGGCTGATTATCTCACTGATAAATCTTTTCAGATTACGCCTACCAATAATTCCCCTGGGGTAGGGGATAGTTATGATATCACCGTTTACTACACAGATGCTGAAGTCACCGGCTGGATTGCTGGTTCTGATCCTGTATATGTGCCTTCCGATGGAAAAATAGTCAAAAGTGTAGGACCGATCAGTGGTTTGAACCCGGGTAATCAGAATGCGACAGTAAACGCTTCGACGACTTATGCAGCTTTTGGTTCTGATCACACCTATTCGGCTACCTTTACCGGTGGATTTTCCGGATTTGCTGTAGGAAATCCGATTACTGCGCCGTTGCCTGTAGGGTTACTTTCACTGGCAGGCGAAGCGGTAAATCGTACCACAGCACTTTCCTGGATGACAACCTGGGAGCTTAACAGCGATTATTTCGAAGTAGAAAGAAGCCTGGACGGGAAAAATTTCATGGATATTGGGAAAGTCAAAGCTGTTGGTAATTCTGACGTAGAACAATCCTATCAATTTGTGGATATTAACCCCAATAACGGAATCAATTATTACCGTCTCCGTCAGGTAGATCTGGATGGTCGTGTGGATTATTCCAATATCATCAGAGTAAGGCTGGAAGGTGATGAAAGGATTGTCATTTCTCCCAATCCGTTTGAAGATCATATTAATCTGAGCTTTTCCATGGCAGAAGAAAGGGAAATACAATTCACCTTATTTTCCATCAAGGGAGAACAAATTATTTCCCGAAAAATTGAGGTAAAAGGCCAGACGGAAGAAAAAATTGAACTTCCTTCTCTTGCGCAGGGTATTTATCTCTATCAGATGAATACGGGTAAGGGAATGGAATACGGGAAGTTGATTAAGCGGTAGGAAGAATAATAATGATTCGTTGATTAATGTCATTTGAAGATCCTTCCCGTTGGTCAGGATACCTGCATACACAGGAAAGGAATAATTCGCCCAAATGGCGAAATAGCATTTCCTCCTTAGGAGGCATCCCGAACCGAAGGGAGGGATCTTCAAAAACGCACGACATTAATTCTGCCCAAAGGCATAATATTACTTCCTATCTTTACCCTATGACCAAAAACTATCATTTATTCTTTTTCTGGTTATGGGGAATAATGATCCCCTTTTTTTCCTGCCATTCCCTGGAAAAAAACACACCTCCTCCCAATATCATTGTTCTGCTGGCAGATGACCTGGGATATGGAGATCTCTCCGTTTATGGGAGTCAGTCCATTCACACTCCTAATATTGATCATCTGGCAGCTGAAGGAATGCGTTTTTCCCGCTTTTACGCAGGCTCAGCGGTTTGTTCGCCTTCAAGGGCTTGTTTGCTGACGGGAAAATTTCCGCTCCGACATGGCGTTACCCGCCATTTTAACGATCGGGAAATGCATCTGACGCCATTGGCTACAACTATTCCTCAATTATTGAAAAATCAAGGATATCAATCAGCCCATATCGGGAAATGGCATTTGGGAGGATTGCGTATTCAGGATTTCGAGGCAAGACAGAAGGGAAAAAGTGCTTTGCCTGGGCCTCTCGAACACGGTTTTGACCATTATTTATGCAATATTGAAGATCCTTTGATTCGTGCCGATTTGATTACAAATCGCCAGCTCTATCGACAGGGAGGAAATACAATGGTGAGAAATGATCAAAGGGCGGATACGATTCACAAACATTGGACAGAAATAAAGGTAGATGAAGCAATCAGTTTGCTGGACAGATGG
>JAGQVA010000006.1 GCA_020438265.1 Bacteroidota bacterium | reverse complement strand
GATGGGAAGTTTGTCTACTATGGAAAAAACTATGGCTTGCCTAATGATTTTATTTATGCCATTACAAAAGATTTAAGAAGCAATTTTTGGCTTTTGACTCCGGGTGGTATCTCTTCTTTTAATCCTCTAACAAAAACATTTTTTAATTCAAATGATCCGGAAAGGCCCAGAGATGGAGTTGGAAATGGTCTATTCACCCGTAAGAATGGCGAAATACTTTCTGCTGGCCGAGGACAATTCTGGGTATTTCATCCAGATAGTTTCATGGTCGATTCCATCCTTCCTCCTGTTTTGCTTACCGACTTTTTGCTTGCGAATACTTCGGTCCCGATATACAATCCTTATGAAGAAGAACAACCTGACTTCACTTTGTCAGGGAATATAGAAACGCTGGATTCAATCACCCTACGACATGATCAGAATCAAATTTCACTACAGTTTTCAACTACCAATAGTAAAAACCAGGATGTCCAAAGGTTTATTTACCGCCTTTTTCCATACCAGCGTGAGTGGCTTCCTTCTCCTGTAAATTCACGTCAGGCAACCTTTACCAATCTGGAGCCAGGAAAATATACTTTTGAAGTGAAAACGACTAATCTTGAAGGGAACTGGTTCGGAAAACCGAGACAGTTGTTCATTGAAATTTTGCCTCCCTGGTGGAGAACATGGTGGGCTTATTTGATCTATTCAATCATCATCATCTTGATCTTAATTGTCATAGTCCGTACCTGGTTAGCAAGGCAAAAATTGAAGCAGGAACTAGCCATGGAGGCTTTTGAGAAAACACAACTTAAACAACTAGACATCCTAAAATCAAGATTCTTCGCCAATATCTCCCACGAGTTTCGCACTCCCCTCACCCTGATTTCAGGCCCCCTTTCCCAACTGATGTCGCAGTATGAGAACAATCCGGAAACTTATCAAAACCTTTCTCTGATCCAACGAAATTCCCAAAGGTTAAAAAGCCTGATTAACCAAATCCTGGACCTTAATCAATTAGAAGTAGGAAAACTCGAAATCAACCTTCAATCAGGATATTTCATGCAGTATATGAAGATGCTGGTTTCTTCTTTTGAGTCTTTGGCTGTGGAAAAGGAAATTGACTATAACGTGTCTATTCCTTCAGATATCTCACCCGTTTTATTCGATCAGGACAAAATAGAAAAAATTATTTCCAATTTACTCAGTAATGCCTTCAAGTTTTCGGATGAGGGAGATCTCATTTCTGTAAAGATTAACCAGGAAAATCACTCTGAGAAAAGTATTTTTACAACAATAACGATTTCTGATACGGGCCAGGGAATTCCTCCATCTCAGCTTCCTCATATTTTTGATCGTTTTTTTCAGGCTGATGATTCATCCACGCGTAAACATGAAGGAAGCGGGATTGGGCTTGCTTTGACAAAAGAGCTTGTTGAGTTATTGAATGGCTCTATTTCTGTAATAAGCGAGCCAAATAAAGGAACGGCTTTCATCATAAATCTTTCTTTTGAGAAAACTGATGAGGAACCCCAACCTTTTCAGATGCCAATTTTCCAATCATTGAAACCAGAGTATGGTATCTATCAGGAGATACCAAATGGTGAATTACCTCTTCTGCTTTTGGTAGAGGATAATAATGATATGAGATCCTTTCTCCGTGAATCATTAAAAGCATCGTATCAGATACTTGAAGCATCCAATGGTGTGGAAGGTTTAGAACTAGCTAAAGCGAATGTTCCGGATTTAATCATCAGTGATGTAATGATGCCCAGGATGGATGGAATGGAATTCTGCGGAAAAGTGAAAACGACAGAAATAACTGGGCATATCCCTGTAATTTTACTTACTGCGAAAGCCGGGGTACAAAGCAAGGTGGAAGGATATACAATTGGGGCTGATGCCTATTTGACTAAGCCATTTGAAGAACCTGAATTAAAAGCGCTGGCAAATTCACTCATAGAGCAAAGGAAAAAGCTAAGAGAGACTTTTAGTAGGAGTGTAACCGTTGAGCCTTCAAAAATGGCGATTACTTCAGTAGATGAACAATTTTTAGAAAAAGTGAAAGAATATCTCGAATCAAATTATCAAAATTCAAATCTGGATGTTAATTCTTTTGCGGATGAAATGAATTTAAGCAGAGCACAACTCGGGCGAAAAATCAAAGCTTTAACAGGTAAAACCCCCATAAAGCTGATCATGTTTTTCCGGTTTGGAAAGGCCCAGGATTTACTCAAGAATAGTGGCTTGACAATAGCTGAAATAGCTACAAAAGTAGGTTATGATGACCCTTCTCTTTTCTCCAGGAATTTTAAAGATAATTTCCAAATGACTCCTTCAGAGTTTATGAAAAAACATCAATAATCTTCTCAAATACCCGATTTTAAGCTGAATGCGACAAATATCCTGAATTTTGACGCAAATGTCCTACTCCGTTTAGTCTTGTTTTTTCTATTTGAGGTCAGATTTTTATTCTCAAAAACTAACCTCAATATATTTACTATGAAAAAGACTAATCGGAAAGTTTTCATTTTCTCTATTCTATTAACCATTTGTTTAATTCATGTATCATGTAAAAAAGATGATGTGATCAAGGAATCAGTATCCCAAAACTGGAATGCTTTATTAGAAAATATTAATGACCCTTTACCTCCAGATTCATATTCTTATGAAGAGACTTTAATTTCAGAGGATACCATATTACAAAATGGTGAAAGGTGGATTTGTCAAACCCGTGAAATTTCAGCTACGAATAATCCTTCTGACTTTCTTGTTATTGGGGGAGCTGCCGGGGAGTATATTTGGCCATTTTCACTTGTTCAGGGAAATACAATTACTTCTCCTTCTCCCGAACGAATTCCAGTCCGTAGGGGAGCCGGAGAATTGATTATTGATAATTTAACGGGAACTAATGTTTCCAGCGTTTTAATTGATGAAACAACCCATAGTAATGTAATTGAAGCTGCAAATGAAATTATTTCTAATCAAAGTAATAATTTCCCTGCAAAACTAAACTTAAATATTCTCAAAGTCAGATCCCAAGAAGAACTAGCCTGGAAGCTTGGGCTGAATGCTAAATTTTTTAGATTTTTCTCTGCGGAAAGTAACTTTGAAATGTCAAAAGATCAAAATGTTAATACTTTTATTGTTGAACTAAAGCAGAGCTATTATACCCTCTTCACAGAAAGACCTTCCAAGCTAGAAGATTTTTTCCATCCAGAAGTAACAACCAAGGATCTTGAACCATTTATTGCGAATGATAACCCCCCTGCCTATGTTTCTTCTGTTACATATGGCCGAATATTTTATCTTCTCATAGAATCAGTCGAAGAATCGGCCAGTATTGAGGCATCTTTGAATGCATCATTTGCCTATGGGGGGTTTGATGGTTCTGGTAAACATGTTAGCGATCTTAAATCATTAAAAATCCAGGCTTTTGTTTATGGTGGTGAAAAAGATGCTGCAACTGAGGCGATAAAAGCTGGGCCAGCTCAATTAGATAAATTTTTAACAGAGCTTAATAATGGAGCAACGATTACATCAGGGGTTCCTTTATCTTATACTATTCGAAGTGTAAAAACGGATAAACTTCTTAAAAATGGAATCGCAACTGAATATGAATTGCAAAATTGTGAATTGCTTCCTCCTAATATTGATTTGTATCCATTGGAGATTGATTTTGGCTCTGTATGCCCATGGGAATCTTTTACGAAAACATTGATTATTACAAATAGTGGAGGCTCTGAAACTTTCTATGAATTTTCTCTTAAAAATTGTTTTTGGGAATTACAGGCTCCGACCCCCTGTGCTTCATCTGACTTTACAGGAAGTTTCAGTCTTCTACCTGGCGAATCTAAAATTATAAACATAACAATTTCCACAGCTTTAGGTGGATTGGGCGCACCAAATCTCTGCCTTTCTAAACTTGCGAGTACTGATTGTTATTATGAATTAACATGGGACTCCGGGACTAAAAATGGAGTAATTAATATTCCATTGAAAATTGAAAAAATTCTGTCTTCAAATGATCCCAGCTGCTAATTTTTAACTTTTTATACTTAAATATATTAAAATGAAATCGCTAGTATTAATTATATTTTTATTATCAGTAAAAATAGGTATAAGTCAATCCTCAAGCCTCCAAATAATAAACAACGCAGGCTGGCATATAGAGACTCCCGATATAATGGTAACCCACTCCATCGGAGAGCCCATCATCACAACCCTGATAAAACCAAGTCTTGTCATCACACAAGGCTTTTTACAGCCGGAAGATAACTTTGTAGGTATCGACCCCACCTGGGAAAAAGCCCTGATCCGCATTTTCCCTAACCCAACTTCCCAGGAAATCTTTATAGAAGGAGAAATCAGAGGACATGAAACCTTTACGATTTTCGATATGCAGGGTCGGGAAGTGCTCAAGACGATTCTTAAAGATCAACGAAGTATTTCTGTAACCAATCTAAGCGCGGGGGTCTATCAGGTTTTGATCCTCGATTCGCAAAACCAGCGTTGGCTCAATGTCAAGTTAATCAAACAATAACATAACCTAATCTTCTAATCAATATGAAAAAGCTATTAATAATAATAGCCATGGCAATGCTATGGCCCGGGTTTTCCATAGCCCAACTTTATCCGGGATTCAATTATCAGGGAGTTGTAAGAAGTGGAGGAGGAGCCATCATGGGAAATCAACCTGTCGACGTACGTTTTTCGATATTGGACGCATTTAACGGAAATGTGCTTTATAGCGAGACTCAGAATATGGCCACCAATGGATTTGGATTGATCAATCATGTGATTGGCGCAGGAGTAACAACAGATACTTTGACTCAATTGGATTGGTTTTCTGGTTCTCGTTATTTAAAGGTAGAGGTTGATGCTGATGGTGGAGGCTATAAGGAGTTGGGAACAAGTCAGATTGTTCCAGTGCCGATGGCCTTGGTGGCAGAGCAGAGTATGGATTGGAGAAGAAATGGGGATGAAGCGATATATCAGATGGATAAATTAGTGGGAATTGGAACAGATGTTCCCCTGACAAAACTGCATATTATAGATAGTGATGCCTCTTTAGGTGGAACTTCAGGAGGGGGGATTTTATTGGGGGAGATCAACTCGACCAATCTGGTGATAGATCAAAATGAGATCATGGCTAGAAATAACCATAATATTTCTCATCTCATGTTGCAAGCTCAGGGAGGAGATATTAGAATTCATAGTAATACGGGGGTAGAAACTTCTAAAATAAGAATGTCAGATAATGGGAATGTAGGCTTAGGCACAGAATCTCCTCTGACAAAGTTGCACATTATAGATACCGATGCTTCATTGGGCGGGACTACTGGAGGCGGTATTTTATTGGGGGAGATCAATTCGACCAATCTGGTAATAGATCAAAATGAGATCATGGCTAGAAATAATCATAATATTTCTCACCTTATGTTACAAGCTCAAGGAGGAGATATTAGAATCCATAGTAATACAGGTAACGTCGATTCCCAAATTAACATTAAAGATAATGGTCGTGTTGGACTTGGGGTTAGCAACCCCTCCGCTAAACTCCACGTCAACGGCGACACCAAAACCAAATGTCTCGAAATTACCGGAGGTTGCGACCTGGCAGAATACAAACAAAATCACGATTCCCGATCTTTAGAACCCGGAGATGTAGTTCTTATCGATCCGACCGATCCCAAAGGTGTCCTCCTTTCCGACCAGCCATATAATAAAATGGCTATTGGTATTTACAGCGGCGCGAATGGTGTTAAACCAGGGATGATTCTATCTCAGGAAGGAGTTCTGGACGGAGATATTCCTGTAGCCATTGCCGGGCAAGTGTATGTGAAAGTTACTGGCAAAGTAAATCCTGGTGATCTTCTCACTTCCTCTAATATTCCTGGGCACGCTATGAAAGCTAAAAATTATAAAAAAGCATTTGGGGCAATCATCGGCAAGGCAATAAGCACCAATGATGAGAATGGATTTGCTTTGGTTCTTATCGGAAGACAATAAACATTCAATTATAAATACTATTATATCATGAAGAAAATATTTTTCTTATTAGGCATATATTGCCTGATTTCAACATTCTCCTTTGCCCAAAAAGGATTTAATTACCAGGGAGTTGTCAGAGATGGGGCTGGGGTTATTATTGGCAACCAGAATGTAGTCGCTCAATTTTCCATTCTGGATTCTATAGGAGGAAATGTTCTCTACACTGAAACACAGAATCTGATAATAAACGGATTTGGTCTGATCAACCATGTTATAGGAACAGGTATGACTATCGACACATTCGAGAATATAAATTGGTTTGATGGCGCGAGATTTCTCAATGTTAAGTTAACTCTTAATGGGGGGAGTGAGAAAGATTTAGGGACGAGTCAGATCGTGTCGGTGCCGATGGCTTTGATGGCGGAACATAGTATGGATTGGCCTAGAAATGGTGATGATATTATTTACCAGCCGGGAAAAAGTGTTGGTATTGGTACCAATGACCCTGGTTCAAAGCTCCATATTAAAGTGGCTGATCAAGCCAAACAAATAAGAATTGAAAGAACAGGCTCCAGTCCCGGATATTCAGATATTGGAGGACGAGATGGGGATTTATATTTCTGGCCTGGTGGTTATTCCAGTGGGGGAACTAATCAAGGTAATGGTAATGTAATTTTTAAAACTACGGGGGGGATTGGTATAGGCACAGCTACTCCAGCAACACCTCTCCATATTCACACTCAAAATAAAAATGAAGGCTTAAAAATTTCTACTCAGGGGTTTTCAGAATCCATCCACCTTCATCTTGCAAAAACTGGCTCAATAGAGTATGGTTTTCTTAAGTTGGGAGGCGGAACAATTCTTCGGGGTAATGGCCATAAATCATTCTTTGACGGAGAAGTAGAAGTAAAATGTCTTCAAATTACCGGAGGTTGCGATCTCGCAGAATACAAACAAAATCACGATTCTCGATCCTTAGAACCCGGAGATGTAGTTCTTATCGATCCGACCGATCCCAAAGGTGTTCTCCTTTCCGACCAGCCATATAACAAAACAGCTATCGGTATTTACAGCGGTGCTAACGGTGTTAAACCAGGGATGATTCTATCTCAGGAAGGGGTACTGGACGGAGATATTCCTGTAGCTATTGCCGGGCAGGTATATGTGAAAGTTACGGGTAAAGTAAAGCCTGGAGATCTTCTCACATCTTCTAAAATTCCTGGACACGCGATGGTAGTAAAAAACTATAAAAAAGCTATGGGAGCCATTATCGGCAAGGCGATAAGCACCAAAGATGAGAATGGATTTGCTTTAGTACTTATCGGAAGACAATAAACATATATCACTTAAAAAACATTTAATCTTATGAAGAAATTATTTTTTTCATTGGGCATGCTTTGGCTAATCCCAATACTCGGCTTAGCTCAAAATGGAATTAATTACCAGGGAGTTGTCAGAGATGGGGCTGGGGTAATTATTGGTAATCAGAATGTGGATATTAAATTCTCCATCCTGGAAGAAACCAAGCTTGATACGCTTTATTCTGAAACAGAAACCCTTACAACTAATGGATTTGGATTAATTAATCATGTGATTGGGTCAGGTACGGTAACGAGTACAAATAGCCTGAAAGATGTAGATTGGATTGATAAAACACGCTATCTCAATGTTCAGCTAAAATTAAATGGGGGCTCTTATCAGGATCTCGGTACTAGTCAGATAGTGCTATCTCCGTGGGCAGGTAATTGGGAAAGAAAAGGAGATTCAATTATTTATCAGTTGGATAGAAATGTTGGGATTGGGGAAGAAAATCCATTAGCAAAACTTCATATTGTTAGTGAGAGTGATGTCACTTTATCAGACGGAGGAGGCATTATTTTAGGGGATATTAACTCATTAAACTTAGGATTAGATCAAAATGAAATCATGGCCAGGAATAATGGGCAAATAGCTCTGCTTCATCTTCAGGCAAGCGGTGGTGATATTAGAATTCACGCTTTTAGTGGAGACCCTAGTACACAAATGTGGATTAAGGATGATGGGAGAGTTGGCATAGGAATTATTAGTCCATCCGCCAAACTCCACGTCAACGGCGACACCAAAACCAAATGTCTCGAAATCACCGGAGGTTGCGACATCACCGAACCCTTCGAAATGGCTGAAACCCAAACCTATCTCCCCGGCTCTGTCGTCATCATCGATCCTCAAAATCCCGGAAAGCTGACCCTAAGCAATCAAGCCTACGACCCAAAAGTAGCTGGAATTATCAGTGGTGCGGGAGACGTAAATCCCGGACTAATCCTCTCACAGGACGGCTTGATGGATCAGGGGCAGCAGATTGCTTTGGCAGGAAGAGTTTATGTGCGTGCTTCGGTTCAGAATGGAATCATCCAGCCAGGAGACCTACTTACTACAGCCGATATCCCAGGTTTTGCGATGAAAGCGACTGACCAAAGCAGAGCCTTTGGGACAATTATTGGAAAAGCGATGACGGGGCTGGAAACGGGGGAAGGATTGGTTTTGGTATTGGTGAATTTGCAGTAAAAAACTAGATTATGAAAAAGAGAAATACTTATCAAAAAACAGTTGATCGATTAGATTTAAAAATCAAACGGAGAAATCATCTTTATTATCTTTCTACTGTACTTGGTTCATATACTCCAAAAATATTTGGGCTCATTACGATTATCTTTATCGTTTTTCCACTATACAGTACTGCTCAGGACTGTATCGTATATGACAGAGAACATTTTCAGGTAACATCTCAGGCAGGTTCTGCCTATAATATGAATATAGGCCAAACGATAACCATTAATCCCATTCAGGGCTATCCTGGGCCAAGTTTCAAGGTTTTAAATCCTAATGCCGCAGTTCTGATCAAAATCAATAACAGCATTGGAAATTATGACAGCTTGTTTGTGTACTCTGAAGAATCGGAATGGCCGAAAATAGGAGGTACAAGTTTATATCAGGTAAATAGTCTGACAGCACGGTGTATTCAGAGACTACCCCAGGGGCCGCAACCAGAGGTATTCGTACCCATAAACCGTGCAAATGTAAATTCAGGAGCTACGCCTCATTCCATCCTACTTACTAATGCCCAAAATGGGCATAGAGTTTTAATGATGCGGAAAGCCTATTTTTATGAAAACTCTGAAGATATTGGAACAATTCATGGACCTTATGGGGATCTTAAGGTTAATGTTTGTGCGCAATCGGTAAATAATCTCTCTTACTCGGCTTTGGAAGATCCAAGTAATTGGCATAATTCATCGGTTTGGTATGACCAAAACACTTTGTATGGTCCCATCTATGATGAACCAACAAATAATCCTGCTCCAAAAAACGAATGGATTGATGGGCCGTGGGGAGCTGAATATTCAAATGTAATGGTATGGGATTGGGACGCACCTGGAAATCCTAATACAGTGACAATTCTTGTCAGTGAATCGGATGGCACCAATGCAGAGGATTATTTGGGCAAAAAGCTGATAAGTAAAACTGACAATACCGTTTTTATGAGTGTTGGCTGTTACGGATGGATTCTTTTTGAAAATGTGGATATTACCTCTGGTGCTGAGCCTTCAATAGAGGTAGGCAGTCATTATTGGTTTGATGCATGGGATGGTTCTTATCCTGAATCTGTTTATGGTCCTAATGGATCTGCTTATGGCTCTCAATATAAACCCTTTTTTAATTACTCTGACCTTATCCAAAATGCTCCTCCAGGTAGTGATGTAGGATTAATGGGAGGGAAATTCCCTGGTTCAATTTATATGAACCATCCTATGAAATATAAAGCGATGGGAAAGCCGGCTAAGTTTGGGTTCTGAAGTTTCTGAGAAAAGAAGACAAACTCAATAATATCAGAACTTATGAATCTCAACCTGTAGAGCCAAACTCCTTCTTAAAAAATGTAAATCATAAATGATATGAGAAAATTTATATTTCTTTTTCTACTTATTATGCCATACTCTCTTTCTACTGTAGTTGTCGGACAAACTCTGACAGAGTATGAAGGCTATTACCTCACCCAGCCCCCATATCCTGTAGATGATACACGAGATTGGCATCCCAATCATGTTGAAGGCCAGGGGTTGACGAATGACGGCGTTAATTGGTTTTTTACCTTTACCCAAAATGATGGAACAAATGCATTCTTATGGAAAGTACCGGTCTCAATACCTTTAGCTTCTGACATTATCGGACAGCCAGGGGTGATTTCCAAAGCTTATGCCAATGTTCCTTCTCTTCAAACTGGTGGTTATCAACATTGGGGAGATCCAGACCATTATAATTATGCTGGTACTGACTATATATTAGTCCCTATTACGGGAAATGGAACTCCTATCATTGCGTGTTTTTTAGCTAGCAATCTATCTTTCGTAAATTATTCGTATTTGGATCCAACTAAACAATCAGATGTAGGTTGGTGTGCTATACAAAATAACGGAGTGCTTTTTACTTCTTCTGATAATGCAAGTTCCCTTCTTCGATACAATATAAATTGGAATACCTTAGTAAACACCACAAATCATAATGCCATAACTTGGTTGCAGACATATCCTTTAATGAATCAAAATGGAGTTTCAATGACTTTGTACAATATGCAAGGCGGTGAGTTCTCTCCTAGTGGAGAATTACTGTATTTGGTTGCTGGTAGTGGTCAGTGTTTAGGTTTTGGAAATGGAATTTATTCATCTGATGGGATTCATGTTATTGAGACTGCCAATTGGAAGGAAATAAAACGTTCCAATAATTCGGATAAAACTCCGGGTAATTTCTATTTCAATTATACCTTTTACAATGGTTGCGCTTGTTTTTCCGGAAGTCAAACACCAGAAGGGTTAACTATCTGGGATTTGGATAATGGTACAGCCCCAAATGTGCGGGGGCAACTCCATGTAATGGTTAATTTTTATAATGAATGGGCAGCTTGTACAGATGCGATTTCTTTACATCATTTTAGCCGAAATTTTTATATCGATAAGGCTAATGGATCTCCCAATGGATGGTCTAATCCATTAACAGGAACGAAAAATAGACCTTTTCAAACTGTAGCAGGAGCTTATAGCTTTTATCCAATCTGGGATGGTGCCAAAATGGTCATTCAGGCTGCGAATTATAATGAGACAGTTTATCTAAATAAAAGGATTAAGATATCTAGTAAAGGCGGTTCTGCGATAATTGGAAAGCCATAAATAAATTGTATTCAATCGACTCATTGCACATTTTGAGCAAAAAAGGTTCGGTGTTGAATATAAATACAATATAAAGGAAGGGGCACTACAAAAAAGACAGGGATTTTTGTTTTTTGCCTCTTCCTGCCTCATTCCCCCTCATATTATTGTAATATATACCCGATTTTCAGAGTACAACTTCTCTATCCAATTCATTCAAGTGGCTCTAAAGGAATTCCTACATCAATCCCCTGCTTTTCCCCCAAAAAATCCGTAACTTGCGTTCATTATTCTCCGTACCCGAAATTCTCTCAATTATAAATATGAATCAGGCAAAATT
The DNA here is from genome assembly GCA_020438265.1 of Bacteroidota bacterium. Lineage (GTDB taxonomy): Bacteria > Bacteroidota > Bacteroidia > J057 > J057 > JAGQVA01. The sequence goes on along the minus strand of JAGQVA010000006.1, from coordinate 19,998 downwards.
GCTGATTATAAGGAGAATAAGAATGAAAATCATATATGATAGAAAAACAAAAAATAGCTAACGAAAATAAGGTTGAAAGAGCTGTTCTGGTCAGTGTCTGTACCAAAGACATGACTTTTGAACAGGCCAGGGAGTATCTCGATGAGCTAGCTTTTTTGACTGAAACGGCAGGGGCGAAGGCAGTGCGTAGCTTTATCCAAAAACTGGATAAACCGGTTAACGCAACCTACGTGGGGACCGGAAAACTGGACGAGATCAAAGAGGCGATTATTGATGCAGAGGCTGATATGGTTATTTTTGATGATGATCTTTCTCCTTCTCAAATCAGAAATATTGACAAGGCCCTGGAGGTGAAAGTTTTGGATCGCTCGTCTCTGATTCTTCATATTTTTTCTGAAAGAGCTCAGACTGCCCAGGCTAAGGTGCAGGTTGATCTGGCGCAATACCAGTATTTACTTCCTCGCCTGACCGGGATGTGGACTCACCTTTCCCGTCAAAAAGGGGGGATTGGTCTGAAAGGTGCCGGTGAGAAGGAGATTGAAACGGACCGAAGGATAATCCGGGATAGAATAGCCCTTCTGAAAACTCAACTCGAAAAAATAGACAAGCAGGATACTGAACGTAGGAAAAACCGATCAGAGTTTGTGCGGGTTGCTTTGGTAGGATACACAAACGTAGGAAAATCTACCTTAATGAATCTTTTTACCAAGTCCAATGTCCTGGCTGAAAATAAGTTGTTTGCGACCCTTGATACTACGGTTCGAAAGGTAACTTTTAATGGAATTCCTTTCTTACTTTCCGATACGGTTGGGTTTATCCGCAAATTGCCGCACCATCTTGTAGAGTCATTTAAAAGCACTCTGGCTGAGTCTAAAGAGGCGGATATCCTCATTCATGTCGTGGATGCTTCGCACCCGAAGTTTGAGGATCAGATTGCCAATGTAAAGGAAACACTCAGAAGCCTTGATATTCGCGACCGGGTAATAATCACTGTATTTAACAAAATAGATATGCTGGAAGAAGAGGAAAGAGAAAACCTGCGTAAAAGTTGGCTGGTTCATCAAAATATGCCGGCAGTAATGATTTCCTCTAAAACCAAAGACAACCTGGATGAGTTAAGACAAATAATTACTGATGAACTGGTTAAACAATACCAGTCAAAATCTCATGATGGACAGCATCATTTCCTGCAAACTTACCAGTATTATCAAATGGGAGATGAAATGATGATGGACGAAGAAGGGGTAAATGGACAATCTTAATGATAAGACATGAGCGGAGAAATTGTAAACAGAATTGCTAATAGCCCGATTATCACTTTCAAACTGGAAGAGTATTATCCACAAGGAGAACGGGTGGTCCTGGATATAAAAGATCAATTGTTTCAGGGAATGATTTTGCGTGAAAGAGATTTTCGCGCCTGGGTAAAGGAACATGACTGGTCTCAGTATCAGGATAAGCACGTTGCGATAACCTGTTCGGTTGATACCATTATTCAGGTCTGGGCTTATATGCTTCTGGAGGTAAGTCTCCAACCTTTCGCCAAAACGGTCGTCTTTGGTTCAAATGAAGATTTAGAGGTTTATCTTTGGATGGAAGTACTTAATCAAATTGATTTTTCCCAATACGAGGATCGACCTGTGGTAATAAAGGGCTGTAGTGATATAAAAATTCCTACTACCATTTATGTGGAAACAACCCGTAGAATGATGCCTTTTTCAAAAAAACTGAGTTATGGAGAGCCTTGTTCTACTGTTCCGATTTATAAAAAAGCGAAGTAATGCTGAAAAAAGGTGACTGATAAAGCTTTGATCGTCCTATAGATATCAGAATAAGATTTTATTTTTAGGAATATTTTCCGTTTTTTAAGAACTAATCACACAATTAATAGAAACATTAAATTAAACAAACATGGGATTATTTGACTTCATCAAAGGACAATTTATAGATGTTATTGAGTGGGTTGATTACCATCGCGATGTACTGGTTTGGAAATACCCTGATCAGGATAAGGAAATCAAGATGGGCGCTCAATTGACCGTTCGTGAATCACAAGCCGCAATCCTCATTAATGAAGGAAAAATGGCGGATGTTTTTGAACCTGGAAGACATGAGCTGACAACTCGTAACATGCCTGTCCTGACGACGATGAAGTCATGGAAATACGGGTTTGATTCTCCTTTCAAAGTAGATGTCTATTTCTTTAATACCCGTCAGTTTACAGATAATAAGTGGGGAACGCCAAGCCCTGTAACCATTCCGGATAGCAAATTTGGACAGGTAGAATTCAGAGCTTTTGGTTCATATAATTTCAGAATCAATGATTTTGAAACCTTCTTCAAAGAAATTGCTGGTACAAATCCGGTAGTTACCCTTGATGCTGTTCATGGAATGTTGAGAGGAAAACTTGTAGATCGGTTTACTGAAATTGTAGCTGAAATGGCTGAGAATAATTTCTCCTTTGTACAGATGCAGGCCAATAAGACTGAGTTTGTACAAGCGCTTCTGCCAAGAATTTCTGACTATTTCGCCAGCTTTGGTATGGAATTGACTGATTTCTCTATTCAGAGTATTACCCTTCCTCCCGAATTACAAGAATATCTGCGTAAAAATACTCAGATGAATATGGTGGGTGATATGCAGCGATTTACTCAATTCCAGATGGCAAACGCCCTTGAAAAATCAGCTGAAAACCCCAGTGGAGGTAGCCCGGGACTGGATATGGGAGCAGGTTTAGCGATGGGACAAATGATGATGAATCAAATGAACCAGCAAAATCAGCAGAATCAAAATCCTCAAAATAATTCCAGCAAAGATGATATCATGGATACACTGAAAAAGCTGGGAGAATTGAAGCAGGCGGGTTTGTTGACAGATGATGAATTTAATGCCAAGAAAAAAGAGCTGTTAGACAGACTCTAATCTTTATTTGGCTTTTTATAAGAAAAAACACTGAGGCACAGAGGATTTATTTTTCTCTGTGCCTCAGTGTTTAATCATTAAGGACTCAAACAAAACTCCTCTGCCGGCAAACTTCCGACAAAATCATCCCCGTCGCCACAGACACATTCAAAGAAGATACCTGCCCCACCATGGGAATTTTTGCCAGTTGGTCCGCTCTTTTCAGGATAGAATTGGAAATTCCTTTTTCTTCAGATCCCATAATCAGGCATGTCGGCCCGCTAAAATCAGTATTATAAATATTATCGCCGGCTTTTTCAGTACAGGCTACAGTTTGTACACCATAGGATTGAAGCATGATGATACTGTCCACCAGGTTCTTCTCCCGGCACACCGGAATATGATGTAAAGCCCCTGCTGATACCTTGATTGCATCTGCATTGGATGGAGCGGCACCGCTCATCGGTACAATTAAGGCATGTACGCCCATACATTCGGCTGACCGGGCGATTGCACCAAAGTTTCTCACGTCAGTAATGCCATCCAGCAAGACAAACAAAGGAGTGTTTCCCTGTTCGGTAGTCTTGAGAATCACTTCTTCCAGGGGTTGGTAAACAACCTCTGAAACAAAGGCAAGCATGCCCTGGTGATTTACTCCCGGACACAGGCGATTAATCGTTGCTTCGGGAACAGATTGAATAGGAATCTGAAAATTCTGCGAAAGCGCTATTATATCCTGAATTCGGTCTTTGCTGATCCCTTTTCGGATCATGATTTTATCCAGTGGTTTTCCTGCCTGGATTGCTTCAACGATAGGATGTACCCCGTAAACGAGATTTTTTTTCGAGTGAGATTGTTTTTGACCCATGCGCCAAAATTACCACGAATAATTGGAACATTCACCTCCTGAAAGGCAGGCATCTACACAATCGTTGTATGTTTCCCATCCCAGGTCCTTGGTAATTTCAAAAAAACGGTCCCAATCCTTGGGAGGAACACCATCGGCCAATTGTGCCTTGGCATATTCATCGTCTTTGGCAATATATTCCATCATATAGGTCTCATAACAACACATCTGGCAGGTCCAGAGAGGAGCACCTTCCTCCATGAGCGGAATCAGTCTGAATCCCCCTTCTCCCATTTTGGTTCGGTCCATGGCAAAATGCCAAAAGGCAGTGAATCCTTTTGTTCCCCGGCGCAGCACTACCCTTCGCTCGATTAAACCTTGTTTTCCCATTGCTCCCAGGCCAATTAAATCTCCACCTTCTGTGAGCAACTTAATACTTACTGTCTGATTGGTTTTTGCCAGTTCCATAGAAAATTTTTGCCCCCATCTTTCCAATACATAGGATAATTTCCCCGGTTCTTTGGTTTCTGAAAGAATGGTCATACCCGGATACAGAAGGTCTTTGGTTTGACCGAATGTTTGTTGCCAACAGGCAATCATTAAAAAAAGGAAGAAATATTTAACGGTTTTCATAAATCAAATTTTGATAAAGGTATAGGAATGTTTTTGAGTGTAAAAACGCAAAGAAAATAACTATTCCATTTCGCAGTTCCCAATTTTCAGTAACAAAGATTTTTTACAAATCCAGGCTCAGAACGAAAAAGATTATTATGTCAGAACTGCCTATTATTTGAGTAAGATTAACGAGTAAATGAAGTGAGTTATTTTTTAAACGCTTTTTATGTATAGCTGTTTTTATTCTCATATTGAGATTATTTTCTCAAAGTGAGAAAGGTTTTGGTGGTTTTGTTAATTTTAAAACACTGATATTCAGCTGATTGTTTTTGTTTATGGAAATTGGATATGGATTTGTTAAACCAGAAGTAATAAATACACTAGATGCTGAATAATGAAATCCTCTGTAAATATCCGGTTCTTTTTCCCCCTGACTATTCTGGCAGTTAATGTCCTGTTTTTATTGGCGATGATACTGATGCCAGAAGCTTATTTCTTACAAAATCCATTGTATCTGGAAATGAATTTTGGCTTATTCGCTTTTAGCCTTTTCCTCATCCTGATATGGGGTGGTTTTCAATGGAATTCACTGGTTAAAAAAGAAAGAAATTTCCTGCTTTCGAGTGAAGAAGAGGTTTTTTCTAATCCTTATATTCGTAGACCAGACAGATTAAATAAAGAAGAAAATAAAGACAGTAGCCATTCCGGTAATACGATTCAGAGTTATCTCACAGCAAATGGATGGAATGTATTAAATAATGAAGATAGCCTGAGTTGAGACATACTTTATTTTCTGTCAAGGTCGGAAATCTATCAGGGTTTCCGGCTTTTTTATTTTTACAAATGGCAAATTTAACGCTTTATTTACCTAAGCGACCATTCTATTGCTTAAATTTGCCCCATGAACAAGCACATCTTATTATTTTTCTTTTTGATGCTGTCGTTGTCTGGAGTCTTTGGCCAGCAACCTAATGTAGTAGATGAAAAAGTTACTTCAGCCGGGAATATTGCTACTACGATTAATAATCTCGGAATGATTGGCAATAGCTTTAGTGGAAGTTTTAATGTGGAAGGTTTTCCTTCCTGTGAATATCCGGTTAACTCGGGGATTGAGCATATTTTCGATGGGGGTTTGTGGGTCGGAGGCATCATTGGAGGAGAACTCGCCGTGAGTAGTGGAGCCATTGATGATGCCAGTGGGTACTCAACTGGAAAGCGGGGGTTTGAATTTACTTCCGTAACTCCTCTTCGGGAACGTTCTACTTTATTTGATAATCCCTTTTTTACACCAGAAGCCGTTTCCCATCAGGACTTTGTCTCAACTTTTACAGATTCTTCTATTTTTATTAATACTGGTGGAGGAAAAATCCAGATTACAGATCACTTAAGACCCCTGAATGTCGAAGTTGATTTTCAGGCATATAACTGGAATTTTACTTTCGCAAACTTCTTCGTGATTGTTAATTACAGAATTAAAAATGTCGGAAATCAGCCTATTGACTCGGTTTTTCTGGGATATTGGGTTGATGGAGTTATCAGGAATGTGAACATTACCCCGCCAGGAGGCTCTGCTTTTTTTAGCCAGGGGGGAAATGGATACATAGATTCTTTGAATATGGGATACGAGTTTGATGCGCTTGGTGATGTTGGATATACCGACAGTTATGTGGCAGTCAAATATCTGGGATCCGAGTACAATGGATTCTGCCCTTCCTCTCCGAATTTTAAGGTACATTTCAATACCTGGCAATTCAGGAATTCGGCTGACCCGTTATACTTTTTCCCAACCAGTGATTTACAGAAGTACGATAAAATGGCCAATGGATTGAACTATCTTCCCAGTTGGCCAGATATTCAAAAACAAATTAATGGTGCCAGTAACCGTTCTAATTTTGTGTCAGTAGGACCTTATACCCGTCTCCGGCCAGGCGAATATATCGATATTGCTTTTGCCGTGGTTTGTGCCAAAAGAGTTTTTGACGGACTACCCGCTTCGGCTAATACAGCAGAGCAGAGGCGAAACCTGATCCAAAATGCCCAATGGGCACAGACCGCCTACGACGGGGAAGATGCTAATGGCAATTGTATCCTCGATCCTGGAGAAGATCGGGATGGAGACGGGAAAATTACCCGTTTTATTCTCCCTACTCCCCCTGATCGCCCTAAAATGAAAATTGTTTCCAGCGATAATCAGATTGATGTGTACTGGTCTGATAATTCGGAGGCATCGGTTGATCCCATTTCTCAAAAAATGGATTTTGAAGGGTATAGACTCTACAAAACCGCTGTGGGTTTCGATGTACAAAATACCCAGGATATTATTCAATCGCTGAACCTCGTCGGAGAGTGGGACCTGCCCGGAGACGAAAAATTTCTCGAAACAGGATTTGAAGCAATCCGGCTGGATGATCCTGTTACTTTTGAAGATGATCCAACGCCTTATTATTATCAATATACATTTGAAAATATTGCCGATGGCTGGCAACATGTCATTGCACTTACAGCTTTTGATGAAGGAGATGAAGTGAATAACCTTGAGTCTTTGGAATCAGCTGTATTGGCTAATATGAAACAGGTTTTTGCGGGGAAACCAGCCAATGATGGGTTTGCCAATGGTGATCCATTTGTGTATCCCAATCCTTATTATTCCAGAGCTGACTGGGAAGGCGCCAGTAGCTTTGAAGAGGATCGGAAGATTATTTTTGCCAATCTTCCACGACAATCAGAAATAAGAATTTACACCCTTGCCGGCGATCTGGTTGATGTCTTCGAGCATAATGAGGCTTATAATGGCTCAGATACCCGTTGGCACGAAACTTACTCTGACCCGGAGAATACTGTTTTTTCCGGTGGAGAACATGCCTGGGATCTTTTGTCCCGGGACAACCAAATTATTGCGCGGGGACTTTACCTGTTTGTGGTCAGAGACTTAATCTCAGGTGATCTTAAGCGAGGTAAGTTTGTCATTATCAAATAATTATCCATATACCAAACCAAAACCAAAATCTATTTTCAATGAAAAAAATTACACTAGTTTTTCTTTTGGCTCTTCTGTCCTGGACGGCCAAAGCACAATATGATACCCTGTCAGTACAGGAACTGCAAATGGTAGCTGGCGCCCAGTTAGCTGCATGTAACGATTCTTCAGCTTATATCGGTGATACTGTCTTTGTTTATGGTACTGTAGTGATGGACCCCGGATTGGCTCAGGCTGCCGGTGGTCGTAATATCTGGATTCAATCAGGTACAGGACCATGGTCAGGAATTGATATCTATACTACAGGTGTTCCTACCCCTGTTCCCGGTGAAGATATCCTTAATCTTGCTAAAGGTGATTCTATCCTGGTTAAAGGAATTGTAGGAAGATTTGGAGGTGAAACAGAGCTTTTCCCACTGAATGTAGAGGTAATTAATATTGAACGGCCAGTACATTTTAATCATGTTGATGTGGGGGAATTGAGTGATGATATGAAAGAGAATCAGTTGGAGACCGGAGAGAAATGGGAAGGGGTATATGTTGAGATTACTGATGTAACAGTTATTTCTGTAGACAATTTTGGAGGAAGCAGATACAGTTTTGATGTCTCTGATGTGAATGGAAACGTTCTGACCATTTCGGATCGTTTTTTAGCGCAAAGAACCCCTCAGAACAATCCTCAGGGTACTTTTATTCCTCCTGTTGTAGGTGCTAAATATGATACAATCAGAGGGGTTATTCTTCATGGTTATCCCAATGGATGTCTTCCTCCTAATGGTAGCGCACTTTTGGGATATGACCTGGATCCTTTTGATCCTGATGATTATGTGATTGGTGCTTCTGCTCCGCTTATCTCCAGCAAGAATCGTAATCCGGTTACACCCAAACCGAGTGAAGATGTTACAATTTCTGCAACAATTGTGGATCCCGATGGAGTAGTGACAGCAGCTATACTTTTTTACGCAGTTGGTGAATCAAACACCAGTTTTCAGCAAATCCCTATGACGAACACGGGTACCACTTATCTGGCTACTATTCCCAGTGCATTATATAGTGAAGGAGATATTGTCAAATACTATATCAGTGCAACAGATGATAGTAGCTTGACTTCTACCAGTCCGGTAGCGAATGCTGGCCGTCCTGATTTCTTTGTTGTCAGAGATAATGGAACAACCATCTATGATGTACAATATACCATCTATGATAACGGAGCCTCTGGATATGAAGGATTTAATGTGACGCTGGAAGGGATTGTTACTGCAACTTCCCAGTCAAATGACCTGGGTTATGTGTATATCCAGCAGGAAGGTGCAACTGAATGGGGCGGGATTTCCCTTGCAGGAAACTCAAAACTCAATGACCTGTCAAGAGGAGATAAAGTACGTGTGAAAGGAGTGATACAGGATGTTACTAACTTCGCCCTTACAAGACTTGCAGAAATTACAGAAGTAGATACAATCAGTACAGGAAACCCTGTTCCTGATCCGATTGAACTGGATCCCGGTGATTTTACTACTTATGATATTGATCTGACTGAGCCCTATGAATGTATGTTGGTGAAGCTGAAAAACCCTTCAGGAGGGGGCGTTTATATAGTTGATGAGAACGCTGACGGACCTAATAACAATTTTGCAGAGTATCGTATTGGAGCCAGTCAGTTTGATCCTTCATCAGGTTCAAGAGTACTTACAGGAAGGGTTACAACCAGTGCTTTTAGTTCCCTGTATGTGTCCTATATAAATGATTCTACCTGGTTATCTAATTCAGGGATCATGAATGTACCAGCCTGTGTTATTTCTGCCGGAGATACGATGACAAGTGTAACAGGTATTATGTACTACAGCTTTGGAGAAATGAAACTCCTGCCTCGTAATAATGATGATTTTGAGAACTACAGTGGCGCTAATTGCCCTGATGGAATGAGTACTACCAGTATTGCGGATGAACTTGCCGGAAGCCAGGTCAAGGCTTACCCGAATCCAACTCAGAATCAATTATTTGTAGAATATAATTTCCCAAAACCTGTGTCCGGACAGGTTAGATTATTTGATATCATGGGAAGAACAGTAGCTGGTGAGAAAGTGCAGGGGAAAGAGGGAATCATGAATCTTGATACACGTCTGGCTGCTCCTGGTACATATTTCCTTACCATTGAAGCCGAAGGTGTTTTGATTGATCACAAGAAGATTATGATTGTGAGATAAATAAGAATTTTCTTAATGAAGGGTTATTTTCATTAAATAACCCTTCATTATCCTTTTTTTATTTCTTCTGCTATCAAAATATATATCCATTAACCTCCATTACTCGGAATAATGAATCGAATTTCGCTTTTACTTTTCACATTGATCGCTTTTCTCTCAGGGTGCGATAAGGGAACTTTGTTGGATAATCTGACTCCTGAGACAAAAATATTTGTCGATGAAATCAATCTTTACGGAGAACAGCGCCTGAATAGTGTGGTAAGACTTCACTGGATTGGTGAAGATCAGGATGGATATGTAACTGGTTATGAACTTTCTATTAATAATGGAGACTGGTTTAAGACAACGGAAACAGATAGTACTTTTCGATTTGATATTCCAAGTGGTTCTGATACGACTGATATTACCTTCCAAATCAGGTCTATTGACAATCTTGGAGCGATTGATCCAACTCCGGCAGAACTGATCGTTCCGATTAAAAATGCTCCTCCTGAGGCAAAATTCGATACTTTAAATGTCATTCCCGATACGGTATTTTCAGTATGGTCTGTACTGTGGTCAGTAGATGATCTGGACGGTTTTGAAACGCTGGATTCGACTTTTATCAAGATAAATGATGGAGACTGGATAGGGCTGGATCGGCTGGAAAGTTTTTCAACTTTTCTTCCCACTTCACCAAAGGAGAACACGATTCAGGAAGCTCAGGTTTTTAGCGGGTTGAAAAATGCATTTTTGCCAATCAATCTCCCTGGCCTGAAAGTGGATGGAAATAACCGATTGTATATTCGGGCAAGAGATATTGCGGGTAGTTTTAGTGAAATTGATTCAACCAAATCTTTTTTTGTAAAAAGGCAAACCAGTGATTTATTAGTTATTGATGCACATGGTGATAATACAGCAAATCCGATTTATCACGGCATATTATCCCAGGTAACTTCCGGGTATGATTATCTCAATCTGTTTAATAATGTTCCCCCTTTTTGGGACCCTACCTTTAGTTTTACTTTGGGGTTATATGACCAGGTTTTCTGGTATGGAGATGATCAGTTACTTGCCAGTCTGGGCCAGCAGTTATTATTGGAAGTGGCTGCGAATCAGATTCAGGTTTACTTGAATCAGGGGGGAAAGATTTTTATTACCAATAAATTCCCTAATACATATAATGACCCGGTAACTGGAAGTATATCTCCCATTTTTGGTTTTTCTCCGATAGATAGTCTTTCTTCTTCAACTGGACAGGCCCGAATTGCAAAAGATGGGAAAGTGTTTCCATTACCGGATTTTGCGGGTGAAATTGATACCCTGATCGCCAGTGAATTTATTACCAGTGCCGATCCTTTTTACCCCAAAAATCAACTCAATGTGATCATGAAAGCAGAGATTGTCAGGGTAGGTAACTGGTCTGGCCCTGAGACTGTATGTGGAAAATCTATTTATAATAATGGTAAGACGAACCAGGTTTTTTTCTCAATAGAACTGAATCGTCTGAATGGCAACCCTGCCGCGTTAGAGAAATTTTTTGACTTTGTACTGAATAAAGAGTTTAATTGGTAGGTTAATTTAAAAACTTGTCAATGAAAAAACTCTCAAATATGTCTGATGGACTCGTAGGTTCTCAGATATTGGAACTTGCTGAACAAATCAAACAAAAAATTCGCGAAGGAGAGAAAATTTATAACCTCACAATTGGAGATTTTGATCCTTCTATTTTCCCCATTCCACAAGAACTAAGAGAAGAAATTGCGCAGGCGTATATCAATCAGGAAACAAACTATCCTGCATCAAACGGGATTCCAGAGCTAAGAGAGGCTGTTTCCGCTTTTATCAAAAGGAAAGGAGGACTGGATTATCATGCGAATGACATCCTTGTATCCTCCGGGGCACGTCCTCTGATTTTTGCGGCCTATTTGACGCTGATTGATCAGGGGGAAAAGGTATTATTTCCTGTTCCTTCGTGGAATAATAATTTCTACTCTCATATCGCAGGGGCTGATACAATTTTAATTGAAACCTCACCGGCTGATAATTTTATGCCCACTGCGGCCCAGATTGCTCCTTATATTGAAGAAACTACCTTGATTGCTCTGTGTTCCCCGCTCAATCCTACCGGGACGGTATTTACGCGCACGCAACTGGAAGAAATTTGTGATCTGATTATTGCGGAGAATCAAAGAAGAGGAGAGAATCAAAAGCCTGTTTATCTTTTGTTTGATCAGATCTATTGGAATCTGGTTTATAAAGATGCCCAACATTTTGATCCGGTTTCTCTTCGACCCGAAATCAGACCTTATACCATTCTGATCGATGGTTTATCCAAAGCATTTGCGGCAACGGGTTTGCGACTGGGGTGGGCGTATGGTCCTGCTGATATTATTCACAAAATGAAATTGCTATTGGCTCATGTTGGAGCCTGGGCTTCGAAGCCAGTGCAATCCGGGACTTCAAATTATTTAAAAAATAATGAGGTTGTAGATGATTTTCTTAAGGATATTAAAGAAAAACTGGTCAAAAGACTGGATATGTTTTATGAAGGATTCCAGCAACTGAAGGAAAAAGGTTATCCGGTAGATGCGATTACTCCTCAGGCGGCATTATATCTGACCGTAAAGCTGGATTTAAGTGAATATACAAGCCCCAATGGGGAAGTTCTTGATACGGGAAAGAAAGTGTATCAATATTTGCTGGACTCTTCAGGGGTAGCGTTAGTACCATTTTATGCTTTTGGGTTAGAGGAGAGTTCTGTATGGCATAGATTATCTGTGGGTACTGCTGAACTCAGCCAGGGAGAAGATATTTTTAACAGACTGGAAATCGCTTTATCAAAGCTGAAGAAGAAGTCCTGACCAACGGTCTCTACCGTACACTTTTTACAACCTCCCACAGATATCACAGATTCCACAGATAAATCTCGTTACTAAGCGACCAGATCCGTGAAGTCAGTGTAATCTGTGGGAGATATTAAGAGTAGCTAAAAAGCGTAAGGACGAGAAATTATAAAAAAGAAAAACGCCACTCCTGATAATGGGAATGGCGTTTTTTTATTGAAAAATATGATTTAGAATCGATTTCTCAGAAGCTGGATGAATTCTGAAACAACAGCATCCGTTTTATCGAGATCTTCATTGCTAAAAACAAATTTGTCGAGAATATCCTCTACTTCTTCCTTGTTTCTGGCATTATTAATTTTGTCTACAATAATTCGGAAGCGAACATTATTGCCATCAAAAACTTTCTGAACGTATTGATACTGCTTGTGAATAGGAATTTCATCCAGTTTAATTTTCCGGTTCCCATTCAGCGTCTCAATCACTCTTTTTGACTCCTCAGCTGCGGGCCGCTCTTTTAATTTGTCCAGGATAGAAGTCGGTTTTTCTGGTTCCTGAGCCACACCATTTTCCTTTTCACTTAAAAATCGATCAAGGAAAGACATGGTGGATTCTTTATGGGTACCGTTGGTTTTTGGCATAACGGGTTCTGATTCTTCCGTTACATCGGCTGTCTCATTTTCCGGTTCCATATTAGCTGCCATTTCCATAAACTCTTCCGTTTTTTCAACTACAGGCTCTTCAACGGGAGTTTCTTCTAAGGTAGTTTCCGTTTCGGCAGATATAGTGTGAGACTCTTCTACTACCGGCTCATCAAGGATGACTTCATCGACAGTTTCCTCTACTACTTCTGCAACGGTTTCTTCTACCACCGGAGGAGTTATGACTTCTTCTACAGGCTGACTGGCTTCTTCAATCTTTGGTTCTTCAGCTACAACCTCTTCCGTTTCAGTCTCTTCTGCAACGGGCTCAGATGTTTCCTCAGTTTGGCTAAATTCTTCTACAGGCTCTTCTGTATCCAGTTCATCGACCAGATCCAGATCAAATCCATCATCATCACTGCTCAGAGAATCAAAGAAACTTTTCTTTTTCGCTTCTTCTTTTTTGCGGGCTTCTTCGGCAAGCCTTCTTGCTTCCTCTTCTGCTTTTCTTTTTTCTTCTTCAGCTCTGATTCTTTCTTCTTCAGCCTTTCTTTTGGCTTCTTCTTCTTTTCTGCGAGCCTCCTCTTCTTTTCTTCGGACCTCCTCTGCAGCGAGTCTTTTGGCTTCTTCTTCAGCCTGACGTTTCGCCTCAATTGCTTCCTGCTGAGCAGCTACTTCAGATTCAAGATCAGACATTTTTGTTCCGGTCAGATCCTGGAAAAGATCCTCCCGATAATCGTCAAATCCTTTATCACTCTTCTTATTATAGATTTCAATTACTTTTTCCATTTTAAGGAAAAAGACGTCTTTTTCAACTGTTTCTATCTGGTTTTTTTCATAGTATTTCAGGATACTATTCACTACAAAACCCAGATCTGAGAAAAACTGTGTGTACCGTTTGTAAACTTCCAAAGGCAGTTTATCGGCCTGAATAAAGAAGAAATTCTCAAAGGTTTGCTGAGGAGCAACCAACAGTTTTAAATTATTGTAAACTGCCCTTTTAAGAACCGGGAGAAAATCATCTTTAGTAATTCGAATATGCCGGGAGAGATTGTTTTTCAGAATTTGAAGTGTTTCCTGTACGTCGTCGCTTTCAAAGTCAAAATAAGGATGTTTTAGTTTATTAACCTGAATATCCCAAACCTGATATACCTGAAAAATGAGGAATTTATTGATTTGATTATGGTCAGAGAAGTTTTTTAACTCTTCTCCCCGAATAACATTTTGATCAAAGAAATGATTAGAAAGGAGTTTCTCACTTACTGATTGAGCAAGTTCATTAAGCTTCTCTTCCGGCAGGTTAAATTGTCTCATATTTAATCTTTATAGACTTTGGCCAAAAATAATTCCAAAAATAAGGAAGTGGCCTAAATCATGAATTGTAAATATACGTTTTTTGTAATTTCAACGAAAATCTAGGATAGATATGCAAGCAATCTATGAATAGAGAACGAAATATCCTTATAATGTGTTGTAATCAGTTAAGATAAGTGTCTGAATAGTAGTAATTTATGGTTCGTTGAGTAACGTTGAAATTCATTTTACTTAATGTAATGAAATAAATTTTATCGTAACGAAGAATTTTTTTGATTAAATTGCACTTGTGAATCGTTACGCATACATTGTTTTTGTAGTCGCGTTAGCCACTGTATCCTGCAATCAACCCCCACCTCCGGTTGAACGCGTATCCGTTCCCATTGATAGCCTCTATCAACTGGATCTACCGAGTAATTTACAGCCTGGATATGATATGCATGACTATGCAAGCCTTCAGTATTACGATACGGTGATGGACTTCTATCTCCTTGGTATTGAGGATGCTAAACAAAATCTTGGCGAGATCAAAAGAAAAAGACTGAAACTGCGAGGTTATTATGAATTTGTCGAAACTGCAGTTTTGGAAAATGCCGAAACCTATTATAAAGTTGCAGACCAGGAGGTGTCCCTAAGCGATAAACTCAAGGTGAAATCGGGTGATTATTACTTCAAAAATAAACAGGGAAGCGGGAAGTACGATTTATTCTATCGGATTGCTGTGTTTGAAAATGATGATTACTTTTTTCAGATGGTTTTTTGGCTTCCTTATGAAAACCATTGTGAGCAAATGACCTGGATTGATACCATTACCAATTCTTTTACTTTTATTGATGATAAGACAGGTGCAGATATAGGGGTTAGATAATTACTAAAAAGGGTGTTACCTTTGCACCTTTTTAAACGAAGCCCTTATGGACCTGAATACCCTTACCGCTATTTCCCCTCTTGACGGAAGGTACCGCAATAAAGTCGAATCTTTATCCGCTTATTTTTCTGAATTTGCTCTGATCCGCTATCGGGTTTGGGTAGAAATTGAATATCTGATCGCCATTCACGAGGAAGGAATCAAACCGATCTCTCCGCTGAATGATAATCAGAAAGCGTTTTTGCGTTCCTTGTATCAAAACTTTACAGAAGATGATGCAACACGCGTCAAAGAAATTGAAAAAGTTACCAATCACGATGTCAAGGCTGTAGAATATCTGATTAAAGAAAAAATTGATGCGTTCGGAGATAAGCAACTTATCCAGAATAAGGAGTTTGTTCATTTTGGTCTTACTTCTCAGGATATTAATAACACGGCGAGCCCAATGATGCTGAAAGATGCCATCCAGGAAGTTTATTTACCTAAAATCAAAGCGATTATCTCCTGGATAGATTCTTTTGCTCAAAGCCACAGACATATTTCTTTATTAGCCAGAACGCATGGCCAGCCAGCCTCTCCTACTACGCTGGGGAAGGAATTTGCGGTTTTTGCGGAAAGATTATCCAATCAGGTTTCTGAACTGGAGAATTTGAAATATCCCGCCAAGTTTGGTGGCGCTACCGGAAATCTGAACGCACATTTCCTTGCGTATCCTGCTACAGACTGGAATGCCTTTGCAGTGCACCTGGTTAATGATATTCTGGGTCTTGATCGCTCTTATCCTACAACGCAAATTGACCATTACGATGGTTTGTCCCGAATTTTTGACTGTCTGAAAAGAATTAATTCCATTCTCATCGATCTTTGCCAGGATGTTTGGATCTATATAAGCATGGAATATTTCCGTCAGAAAGTGAAGGCGGGTGAAGTGGGATCTTCTGCCATGCCTCACAAAGTAAATCCCATTGACTTTGAAAATGCTGAAGGGAATGCGGGCCTTTCGACTGCAATATTGGAGTTTTTGAGCAGAAAACTTCCCGTTTCCCGATTGCAGCGGGATCTTACCGATTCTACCGTCATGAGAAATGTTGGTCTGGGATTGGGGTATACTTGTCTGGCTTTGAGTTCGATTGATAAAGGTTTAAAGAAATTACTGGTGAACGAAAAAGCAATGGCCAGTGATCTGGATGCCAATTGGGCTGTTTTGGCAGAAGCTATTCAGACGATTTTGCGGAGAGAAGGATATCCAAACCCTTATGAAGCTTTGAGAGATCTGACCCGTGGTAATACAGCGGTTACGGAAGCTTCTTTGGCAGAATTTGTAAAAGGATTAAACGTTGGGCCGGAAATTAAGGCAGAATTATTGGCGTTAAGACCCGAAAATTATGTTGGCGACGCCCGGTAATCGCAGAAGGATTAAGTAGCATTACAAAATTAGGTCTGGAAAAGTCAGAGATCAGATGTAAGAAGTGATAAGCCCTTTTTTCTTCTGATTTCTGATTTTTTATATATCATTCTGCTTCATTATTTAAATCCTCATCTGGATTTGTATATTGTTTGGATGTGTTTTATTTTTAATTAAATTCATTATAAATAAGTTTTTATCGTAATTTTGCGAATAATCAAACAGAATGTGATTCTGTTAGTTTATTTTAATAAACCTAAAAATAAAATAATATGGGATACCCTCCACATTTAGTTGCTCCGATGGCTGCAGAATTGGAAGATGCAGGTTTCACATCGTTAAAATCAGTTGAAGAAGTTGATAACGTATTGAGAGAAGGAGAAGGAACTACCCTGTTGATGGTAAATTCCGTGTGTGGTTGTGCAGCTGGTGCAGCCAGACCTGGGGTGATTCACTCTTTGACTCATAGTGTTAAACCAGATAAAACAGTTACCGTTTTTGCTGGGGTAGACATGGACGCAACACAAAGAGCAAGACAATATCTGTTGCCTTACCCTCCTTCTTCTCCGGCTGTAGCTCTGTTTAAAGACGGACAGTTGGTTCACATGATTGAAAGACATCATATTGAAGGAAGATCTGCGGCAATGATTGCTGCCAATTTGATGGCTGCTTACGAAGAATTTTGTAAGACAGTACCTTCCAACTAAACTTCACTGAGTAGAATGTTTAATGGTGGTTCGTATCTGATTGAGTAATCAGGCACGAACCACTATTGATTTAATACCCGTTCTAATTCGGTGTGAAAAAGAGGGAAATCCCTCAGGTTTTTATGCTTTCCTTTTTCTATGGTGATAAACGCTACTTTTTCACCTAAAAGATCCACAAATTTTCGGCCCTCTTCATAGGGGACTATTTCGTCTTCTGTCCCATGGAAAATGGTGATCGGGGCATCTACTTTTTGAATATATTGGTGGGAAGGAAAATTAAAAGACCAGGAAACTTTATCGCTGATTAGCGGGAGATAGTGAGCGATCAGTTCCGGCATATTGAAAAAAGGAGTTTCCAGAATTAACTGATCTGCTTTAACAACTGATGCCAATTGAGTAGCAATTGCCGAACCTAAAGACCTTCCATAAATAATGGTTTTTCCTCTGGGATGGCGGGTCATCGCATAATCATAAAATGCCCTGGCATCATCATAAAACGCTTCTTCAGAAAGTTTTCCTGTACTTTTCCCAAAAGTGCGATAATCGATCATCGCGATTTCATACCCACAGGCTAAAAAATCTACGCTGTATTGTCCCCAGCGAGCCAGGTTATCCGCATTTCCATGAAAATAGATAATAAGACCACGGGGAGCTTCATGATGAAACCAGAGGCCATTAATCTCAACTTCCGCCTCCGGAGAGAGAAAAAATTCTTCGTGAGGAACCGAAAATTGAAACTGAAAATCTCTCTTTAGTTTCTTTTGCCTGAATATGAAGAACTGTTGAATCATAGTATCAAAAAAGGAAAATTTTGAAAAAAAAAGGATAAAGTGTAGATTTTATTGGCAAAAAAGGCCAAAGTTTATGGTTCTATCCTTCTGAATATTAATTTTGTCGCTATGAAAATGAAGAAATTTGTCCACGTATGCCTGACACCTGCACTGATTGATCAGTTTGATGTGTCAGAGGCGATTGTAGTTGTTATTGATATTCTCAGGGCAACGACTACGATGTGCGTTGCTTTTGATCATGGCGCCGAACTGATGGTTCCGGTGGAGCACATTGACGAATGTAAAGCCTACGAAGAGCAGGGGTTTCTGATTGCAGGGGAAAGGAGTGGGGAACAAATTGCCGGATTTGACTTTGGTAACTCACCTTTTTCTTATGGCCCTGAAATTGTCTCAGGTAAGAAAATTGCCATCACTACCACGAATGGTACCCGGGCGATCAAAGCTGCTCAGGTGAGAAATGCCAAAGAAATTGTCGTAGGATCTTTTTCCAACATCAGCTTATTATCCCGATGGTTAATCAATCAAAATGAGCATGTATGTTTGATCTGCGCCGGATGGAGAGATCACGTAACTTTGGAAGACACTATTTTTGCGGGCGCATTATCCCGTAGATTAAGACCTCATTTTAAAAGATTTCAGGATACAGCTTTGGTTGCTGAAACGCTTTTTCAATCAGCGAATATCCGCAAGCGTTATTTCTTCCGTCATTCTTCTCACTATAATCGTTTGATTCACCTGAATCTGCAGGAGGAAGTTAAATACGCAATGCGACGGGATACGCATCCGGTAATTCCAATGATGATCGGGGATGAATTACATGATATTTCCCAGCATCTGGACAACTACCAGGACTTTAAAGCAGAAATACTGGCTAAACGCCCAAGAAAAAGTGTAGAGTTATAATTGTGGCCTGATACGCCATTTCTTTTAAGGTAAATACAATACACAGGCAAACTTCTATGCGAGTCGTTCTACTTCTAATTTTTTTGACTGGCATCTTTTCTGCCGGAAAGGCCCAGTTATTTCCTCAATTGGTTTTCCAGAAGTTTTATGATAACCTCGGTGATGATATGGCCCGGAGGCTTGTAAAAAGTACTGACGGACATCTCATTATCGGGGGCAATACCGTCATGTATGACTCGACAGGTACAGGCTGCTCCAATATTTGGGTAATTAAGGTAGATACTTCAGGATTTGTTATCTGGGAACGTGAGATCATTATGGATGGATGCGAGGAACTGCGAGATATGATTCCTACCAAAGACAATGGACTGATGTTTACCGGAGTAACTACCTCTTTGATTCCTCATGATGAAAGAGGAGATGCGAATTATTGGGGTGATTATTTCATTGGAAAAGTAGATGAATTTGGAAATGTAGAATGGCTGGAAAGTTATGGCGGAAGTAATCTGGATCATGCCAATGGAATTGTTGAGGGTATCTATCGCGAGTATATGATTGTCGGAGGTTCGCATTCTGCGGATAATGATGTCGGGCGAAACTATGGAATGAGTGATGTTTGGAGCCTCAAACTGGATAACAGAGGCAAACCTCGCTCCAGTAAAGTCCTCGGTACGCAGGAAAGCGAATGGGCTAATGCAGTTGCCGTTTGTAAAAACGGAGATTATCTCATTGCAGGATATAGCAATTCGTCACCGCTGGAAAGCTCCCGCCTCAGTCCTTTTGGTAATGGATTGCTCATTCGCATGAACCGTTCGGGAGCAGTCTTGTGGGAGAAAAAATTTCCCTGCCCAAGAGGAGGCTATTTTATGACTACCAAAGAGCGCGAAGATGGAAAGCTTATGGTAGCCGGAGTATATGAATCCAAACACACGGGAAAGGATTTCTGGTGGTTGAGCCTCGATAGTGAAGGCAATCGCCTGAAGGAGGTTATCCTCAATGG
>JAGQVA010000068.1 GCA_020438265.1 Bacteroidota bacterium | reverse complement strand
GTTATATGTCCAGAGTGGTATTTATCATGGACAAACTCATGCGCCCCTTTGGCCTGAACGGACGTAGTGTGGTTCCCCTGATTTCTGGTGTTGCCTGCGCGATTCCGGCCATCATGGCGACCCGTACCATTGATCACTGGAAGGATCGCCTTGTAACAATCATGGTTACGCCTCTGATGAGTTGTTCGGCAAGGCTTCCGGTTTATACCTTGTTGATTGCCCTGGTGATTCCTGATCAGTCCATTGGAGGAGTTTTTAACCTGAAAGGCCTCACACTGTTGGGCATGTATTTACTGGGATTAATTGCTGCATTGGGAGCCGCCTTTGTCTTCCGTTTTTTAATCAAAGCCAAAAGGAAAAGTTTTCTGATCCTGGAGCTTCCCCAATACCGCATGCCCCGCTGGCGAAATGTAGGTATTACCCTTTGGGAAAAAGTCAGGGTCTTTATCTGGGAAGCAGGTAAAATTATCATGGCTATTTCCATTATCCTCTGGGTACTGGCTACTTACGGTCCTCCGAAGCGAATCGAAAACGCAGTAAATGCCATTCCTAAACCTGCTGAAACCAGTGAAGAAGCCATGGCTGAATATCAAAATATGGTCCAGACAGTAGAGTTGGAAAATAGCTGGATTGGCCTGTTGGGAAAAACCATTGAACCTGCCATTAAACCTTTGGGCTATGACTGGAAAATGGGTATCGCTCTGATTACCTCTTTCGCGGCGCGGGAAGTTTTTGTCGGATCAATGGCTATCATTTATAGTATTGGAGACGATTTTGAAGAGTCATCATTAATTCAGAGATTGAGGAACGAAAAAAAGGCTGACGGATCACCCATTTATACACTGGCTGTAGGAATATCACTGATGCTGTTTTACGCCTTTGCGATGCAATGTATGAGTACATTGGCCATCGTATATCGCGAAACCAAATCCTGGAAATGGCCCGCACTTCAGGCCATATATATGACAAGTTTAGCTTATATTTGTGCATTGATTGCCTTTCAATTATTATCGTGATGATACAGACAATTCTGGTATTCATTCTTTTTGGTGCTGCCTGTTTTTATTTAGGCAGAATGGCTTATCTCACCTTTTTTAGCAAAGATCATAAATGTGAAGGCTGTGCATTGAAGAAAATGTATCAGTCGAAGACATAATTATTGCCCTCTATTGCTATTGCCAGGGGTTTAAACCCCTGGCAATAGCAATAGAGGGCAATAATGACAATAGAATAATCTCACCCTTTTTCCGAAATATTCCTCGAAAAATTACCCAAAAGGGTAATTGAGCAGTGTATGTCTCTGCGATACCTTTGTAGTGTAAATTTTACTAAAGACAAACCATTATGAAATTTTCACTGCATTTATTACTTATTCTTTCTCTCGTACTCACTTTCAGCTGCAAAAAAGAAATCCCTGGCGGGAATGAAAAATTGCCTGATCTGGTGGTAAAGCTCGATGCAAAAAAAGGCGGAACTGCTTTTGATAGCATCGATTTCGCACTTGTCGAACAAAAGGGAAGTACTGGCGAATCTGCCGGAGGAAGCCATCAAAAACTCACCAATCTTTTCGTACTGCAGGTAAGCCCTGACTTATCTAAGGTTGGTCCACGATTTGGCGTTAATACTTCGTTAACCTCAATATCCACCACCACCATTGATATGGCTAATCCGCCAAGTGGAATGATTCCAACTACGATGACTTATACTTCCAGTGATTCCAAATCATACCAGGCCAACAGTGGAACACTCAAAATTGTAAAGGCTGATTTATACCAGGACATTGGAGTGGGAGCCGCTGATTATTTTGTTGACTTTGAAGTGAATCTGACGCTGGTGAATGTAAATGATGCCAGTGATGTGATTACGCTCGAAGGAGATTTATTGGGAGTGAATATTAAGCAGCAGTAGATTCAACGACTTTAAACGGTTAGTAGGAATACGAGCCACCTCATATTTTGGGGTGGCTCATTTTTTATGATATATCTTCTACCCAATGTTGGTAAAACGCGAAAATCGGTTAATTTAGGAATAACGAACCTTAAGCCCTTCCGATTATGTCTGCAAAAACACTGACAATTAACACGTTATCTTTCCTTTTGGTGATTATAACAAGCGGGGCAAAAGTTGAGGCGCAGTCTTATAAAGACACTGTTTTCACGAGTTATTTTCAACAAAATGGCCCTGACTGGCTTGCCTCTGATGGTACGCTTTCTATTCCTCTTCCCGATGGACGGAATATGTGGCTGATGGGTGATAGCCATATTGGCCAGAATATTGATTCTCTGGGAAAAATCCCTTGCCTTTTTAATGTCAGAAGCTGTATTCTGATTCAGGATAGCCTGAATCTTTCAGACCTTAAAACTTTTTATGATACAACTGGTAGCAATGCTTACGAAAAACAGTTTGTAAAAATGCCCGGAGACTCACTGATTACCTACTGGCCTTCCAGTGGCACTGTAAGACAGGATACTGTTTTCACCTTTTGGTCAAGATTTCAAAAAGACCCTGCCAGCACAAACCTGTTATTCATCGAAATGGTTATTGCCAAAATCAAAATACCCGAAATTGAGCTAGTAGAAGTGGTCCCAATCCAGTATCCCAATGTCTATTATGGTCTTTCTGTTGTTTGGGATGAGAAAGACCAATACTATTATCTCTATGGGAAAAAAGTAGATTTCGTCGTTTTCAGACCTTTATTAGCCAGATGTACTTATAACAACCTTCATGGTCCCTGGGAGTTTTATGCAGGCAACCAGAACTGGTCTGCTGATCCCGATAGTGCGGTACATATTGCCAACGAAGCTTCTGCTCAATACACTGTTTTTTTTCTAAATGACCAATATCATCTTTTCTTCCAGAAGAATGGTTTTTTGCAATGCGGCCTGGGACGGGAAATGTTTATCTATTCTGCAGCAGAACCATGGGGACCATTTAACAATCCAACGTTGGTATATACCATGGAGGATCAATTTGATGGCATTTATCCCAAAACTTATAACGGGCAGGCTCACCCCCAATTTATTGAAAATGATGAACTGCTCATCAGCTATAATATCAATAAAATATGCCCCAACCCATGCTCGGGTAATCCTTTTACAGCCCGTTACAATCCTGATATGTATCGCCCTCAGTTTGCCAGAGTACCTCTGTGTATCTTTGCTAAAGATGTCGAAAACCCGTTGATTATCTGTGCAAAAGATACAACAGTCATGGCAGATTCAACCGGAAATTTTACAGTTATCAATGATGAGTTTGATCCTGTTTCGGTTTGGGATAATTGTCAGGTATTGAATGTGTCAAATAATTTTAATGGCTCTCCTTCTCTG
Organism: Bacteroidota bacterium; assembly: GCA_020438265.1. Taxonomy (GTDB): domain Bacteria; phylum Bacteroidota; class Bacteroidia; order J057; family J057; genus JAGQVA01. The sequence goes on along the minus strand of JAGQVA010000068.1, from coordinate 9,530 downwards.
ACGGGTTCGACTTTTTCACCCGGTACTACCAGTATAACCTGGATTGTGACTGACAGTGCCGGAAATTCACAAATGTGTGATTTTGAAATTACAGTTGAAAAGTCTTCCATGGCTGAAGATTTACTCATGCAGTCAGGAATCCTGATCTACCCAAACCCAATAAGAAAAACACTTTTTATTGATGACAACAGAAATTTACTACAAGAGATTTCCCTCTATGACATTGAAGGACAAAGACTTGTCGATATAAAAAAACAGTCAGGACATATTAACATAGACATGTCTCAATTTGGATCAGGAGTGTATGTATTGAAACTTCAGGTCGAAAACAGAATCGTGTCCAAAAAGATTTCTCATTATCAATAAGGTCCGGGATTTACAATAAAAATTGCTTTTCAATAAGTAATACAAGCCTATTTTAAGAAAGAAAGATTTTTTAATTTACACTTCTCTCACACTCTAATCTAAATATTTTTTTCTACTTTTATCTCTCCCAATTTGACCAGGGAAAGAGAGAATGAAAAAAATATCTAACTACTTAGAAAGCTTTGATCAGAACTTAGTCCCAATTGTAGAACCGGTTCTTTCGCATGAATCTTTTTTAGAAAATCTGGAAAGTCTGCAAAAGGGGATTAAAGAAATTACTGATCTCCTGATCTCATTGGGGGATACCGGGTTTTCATACATTACAAAGGGAAAAGATATCCCGGAAGAAGAGGCATTTCTGGCTCACCAGATCACGTACTCCTGGGCGAATCAGGCAAAATCATATCTCATTTTGTGGAGAGATGTGCTTTTTCAACATCAGAAAGCACATATCCTGTTCAAGGAAGGGAAAGTCAAAAAGGAAGAAATCAACCAGTTAAGGCAGGATTCCCGTAGCCTCTTATCCTCTGCGTCTCAGGATCTGAAGGCATTTATTCCATTGGAAAGCCAACAGGTTGAATTGAAGCGGAATGGGATATCACGTCAACTCCGAAAATGGTCCAAACAGGAAAACCCATGGCCTGCGTACCAGCAACAAATAACCAAAATTCCGGCTCAATGTGAAAGGCTTGTTCAGGATCACCAGATGTTATCGGAGATTGCTGATATCTACGCCGAGATAAAGGTACATATCGATGAAGCGCTTCATAAATGCAAGGATGATATTGATCTTTCCTGCTCTATGATAGCAAGCTGTATTGAAACCATCGAACATTCAGGGGATGACTCGAATGAGAAAAAACTCACAAAAATTATCCAGAAACTGGAAGAGATGGATGAAGGCTTAAGCAGCACCAATTATCTCAACAACCTTACTGATATACTGGAAGCCAAACTCACAAAGATTCCAGACAAAAAATCGATTCCTGTAGCGACAGAATATGGGTTTATCCAGTTGCAGGAGTTAAGTTTTCGCAAGAGAACCAAACAATGGCTGGAAGCAGAAATTCTTCCACTTATCTATGAAGTGTGGGAATTGACGGATAATTTCCGCAACCGCACCAAAATGACAGGGGTGAATATCCGAAATCGCGCTTTGCTTCTTCAGGCGGAAGTCCAGGAAGGCAAAAATACTGAAATCGAAATCCCGGATATTGCCCGGCCCTTACACTCTTTTGCTGTCGTCTCGGAAAAGGTAGATAAAAACATTGCAGAACTTCGGGAACTGGTACATACACGATTGGGGAAAAACTTCTTTGTTTCAGAGATTTATCGTCTCTTTGATAAATTCCTCCCCATCCCGGAACAATCGGCTGTTAGTCAGCTCAGACTCAATCAGTCAAAAATTCTGGAAAATATCCAGCGCTGGATAAACAGAAATGTACTGGTACTGTATCGTTTCAAGCGCAGTGTTGAGCGGGATGCCAACCTCAGCATTTCGGAAAAAGTGGTCAAATATATTGAAAACCGAAAAGGAGACCCCAATAATAACTCTTACGCCAGCATTTTCCTTACCAAAGGGTATGTGGGAGAATCGTTCTGGGTGGGCAGAAAAGACGAAAGTGCCCATATCAGAAGTCTGATTCAAAACTGGCAAAAAGGATTCAGGGGAGCGGCTTTGGTCACAGGACAACGGCTTTCGGGAAAAACCCTTTTTGGTGAACTTGTCGCATTGCGTTATTTCCCAAAAACAACTATCAGGCTCATTCCCGGCCTTCCGATTGAGGTGAATAGCCGCATTATGGAAGGAACCCATAATCTTCAAGAAGCGCTAAATTTTATTCGAAAATATGCACAGAATGAACAAATACTGATATGGATTGACGATTTGGAATTGTGGTGGCATCCGCAAACTCCTCTGTACAAAAATGTGCGCCATTTAAACAAATTTATTGATCAGTATTCTACCCGATATTTCTTTCTGGTTTCTATTGGAAATACACTGTTTAGCCATTTGCGGAAATCTCACGAACTCAAAAATGTTTTCCAGGCAGATATCAATATGGATTATATGTCTTCCACAGATATTGAAGAAGCCATATTAATTCGTCATGGTGCTACGCATAAAACCCTCATCAATGCCCAGGGAGAAGAAATTGCTCCCAGAGAATTCCAAAAATTGATTCGTTCTGTCTATCGCCTTTCAGGTGGAAATATCGGGGAAACCTTAAACTTATGGGCCAATTCAACAGAAAAAGTTGGAGAAGGGCTGGTAAGTAATAATATCAAAAACAAACTCATCTTCCCGGATCTTGATAATCCTGATACTTATCTTCTTCTCGGTTCTATTCTGCTACAAAAACGCACCAATGAATACCGGTTACGGAAGTTATTCGGCCCGGCTTTCCCGGAAAGGTATCTCGATATTCTCAGACGATTGATCAGTGTGGGGATTCTCATTCGACAACCTGATGAATGGCTTGAAATCAATGAGCTGGTTGTCAACGATCTCGGCGTATTAATGTCAAATAAAAACTATCTTAAATACAAACAGCGATGAACGGAAGTAACTTTTTAAACGAGCTTTTTTCATCGCTTCCCACCTGGAAAACGATGATCTGGCTTTCGGCCTTGCTGATCGGCATTTATATTGCCCTGAGGGTGCTGGCCAATTTTCTTAAACAGACTCAATATCTTCGTGTCATTCGTCCTCTGCTGAATCGGATTTTGAAAAAAATTCTGATCCTTTACGAACCCATTGCCCTGATCCTCCTGTTCGGAACCTTTTTCCTGATTAACCCGCTTTATCACGGAGGAATCTTGCTGGTACCATTGATTGTTGGTTTTTCCCAGGTGCGTAATTATCTGACAGGCAAACTTGTACAGCTTGATGACAATATTACCACAGGAACCATCATTCAGGTTAATGAGGTACAGGGAATTATTTCCAGAGAAGGAATCTGGGGGATTCATGTACAAACCAGAGAAGGAATCCACTTTATCAGTTATTCCCAACTACTCGCCTCTGGTTATACCCTGATTACCAATAAAGAAATCGGGAAATTTAGTATTCTGAATGTAACTCCTCCGGAGAATTCTGGAAACAGAAATGAGATCATAACATTAATGGATTTACTGACCACAACCCCTTATGTAGACTGGAATTATAAGCCTGACCTAAGCCATACAGATCGCCATAGCCGCAGTATTCGGGTGAGGGTTTTTTTACGGGAAAACAGTCATATTGAGGCGCTTTCACGGCTGATGGAAGAATGGGGCTACGACTGTATTGTGATGGACCAAAACGCTTAAAAAGACTAAAATGGAAATATTTGACTCTTATGAATTAATTATTGCCGCCTCTCTGGTGATCATTATTTCATTCCTTTTTAATGAATTTGCCAGAAAAACCAATATCCCATCAGTACTCATGCTGATTTTACTGGGATTGCTCATGGGCGCAGGGCTTCAAGCCATGGGAATTGATAAACCGGAGTTTTTGCCGGTTTTGAAAATCCTGGGAACCGTAGGGCTGATTATGATTGTACTGGAAGCAGCACTCGAACTGGAACTCAAACGAGAAAAAGCGATTCCAATTACCAAAGCGTTTGTGATTGCTTTAATAGGGTTGGTTGGCTCGACATGGGTTGCTGCATTGATCCTCAACTATTACATCCCGGGGATGAATATGCGCTCTGCGTGGTTATATGCCACGCCACTTTCGATTCTGTCAAGTGCGATTATCATTCCCAGTGTCAATGGATTAATGGGCAATAAAAAGGAGTTTCATATCTATGAAAGTACCTTCTCCGACATCCTGGGGATTATGCTTTTTTACTTCCTGACCGGTCAACTTGATGCAGGGGAAAACTCCAATGGCGTAGGCGAATTTTTCATCAATTTTGGGCTAACCATTCTCATCGCACTGGTCGTCAGTTATGCCCTGGTTATCATTTTCCAGAATATCCGCAGTCATGCCAAGCTATTCTTATTGATTTCCATTCTCATGCTGATGTATGCGCTGGGAAAAAAATATCATCTTTCTTCGTTGATTATCATCCTTTTCTTTGGCCTTGTAGTCGCCAATATGGAAATCTTTTTCCGGGGACCTTTAAGGCGTTGGCTCAATATGACCAAAGCAAAAGAAGTGTATGAAGGACTCCACGTTGTTACGATAGAAACTGCTTTTATTGTCAGGACCTTCTTCTTCGTGATTTTTGGATTGACCATCGCTATTGCCTCTATTTTCAGTGTAAATGTGGCGACTGTCAGTGGGTTGATCATCTTATCCATTTACGCTATCAGATACCTGACTCTCAGGGTGTTTGTAGGCCGGGATGTGATTCCGCAGCTATTTATTGCGCCACGGGGATTGATCACGATTCTGCTTTTTTATGCGATTCCTTTGGAGGCAGAAGTACCAGGTTTTGATTCCGGTATTCTGTTGTTTATCATCATTGCAACCAGTCTGATAATGACCTTTGCCCTTATTTATGACAAACAGCGAACAGGCAAAGCGATTAAAATGGCGAATGATTCTCCGATTGGATATAAGCAGTGGAAGGCTCCGGCATTGAATGCAGAAGAATCTGTGGAAAAATAAATGTCGCATCTGTAGAGACGCGATTAATGTCGGACGAAGTAGAGTTTGATCAAAGAGAACGAAGTAAAGTTTGATAATCATTTCGCTTAAATCAATTATTATGTCTCTTCATAATACAAGGTTGGTAATATTTTCCTGATTGATTTGATTTTCAATGGAGAATCGCTTGATCTCTTTGCCTTTGTCGTTCATTACTACCCATTGCCTATTAGGACTATCAAGGTGAATAAAGATATCCTCTCTGGCATATTTACTACCTAGATTCCATCTTTTGGCAAAGAGGGTAAACTGTCCTTTTTTAGACGTTTTTCTTACCCATTTCCCTTTCGCCAAGAAATCGATGACTCGTTGCAGTTGAAAAGATGCCTTGGCCCATTTCCTTGGATTTTGGGTTAATTCGGGAAATTGCTCTAGCCTGGTTTTTCCGTGGCAGACCCGTGTAGGGTATTGTTCTCTCTGGATCGAACAAGCTTTTTCCAACCGTTGTTGAAGTATAGATAAAGAGGAACAACGCTGCGGTTCAGCCCAGTTGGCTGTAACAGCCTGACATCGCTCCACCTTTGCGTTATCGGTTGGGGTGCGTGCTCTACTCCATGAGACGGTTATCCCCAATCCGATTAACCACAAGGCCAATACTGGCGTGGTGTCTCGCATAGGACTTCCAAAGGGCAAGCCATTATCTACATGGATCCCCTTAGGAAGCCCCCACTGGGTAAAAAGGAATATTAATTGTTCTTTGATAGACTTCATACACACTTGACTAATTCTCTCTTGGGGGGAAAAGGGGCGCAGCCAATAGGCTCCCACTATGCTCATCGGTGATTGTTAACCAGGAGCAAGGGGTTTTATCCTCTATCCTTTGTTGCTCTTTGGCATCAATTTGCCAGGTATCATGAACCCCTTTTGCCCAGGATTTCTTTTCCCTGGCTAATCGACTTTTAGCTTGAATTAAGCCTACAGAACGAAACCAGATTTGCAACGTTCTGCCGGTAGGTAGGCTACGAGTAGGATAGCGCTCTTTTAACTGTAATAGAATAAATTCAGCGCCCCAACTGGGATGAAGTCTTTTGAGCCAACAAGCGGCCCGATGGATCAAAGGATCTGATTTAATCTGCTTGGGACCGCAATGGCTATAGCGAGGAAGTAAGCCGGCTTTGCCTTCTCGCTCATATCGTTGACATATTCGGCGAACACTCTGATAACTGAGTCCAAGCTGACGACTTACAGCAGCATAGCTATGAGTCTGGGCATATAAATCAATCAACTGTGCGCGAATATGAGGATTAATTGGTTGGGGCATTCGAGTGAAATTTTTGAATTACTCTAAGGTAGTCTAAACTAGCCAGGAATGAATATGAAAATATATCAAACTTTATTTCGTATAGGAATGATTAAACTCTACTTCGCACCACATTAATCGCGTCTCTACGGACGCCAATACCATTACCGCATGCGTTTCCGGTCTTTTTTCAATTTATGGACCATCTGTGCTTTTCGCTCCTGTTCCTCCACCTGGAATCGGCGCACCTTGATGCTTTTATTTTTGATTTTCAGGTCAAAGCCCTGTTTCTTCAAGGAATCAAGTCCTTTTTGGGGTAAATCGACTACAGAATAAGATTCATAAATTGTAATGGTTCCGACCTCATCTGCTTCGAGATCAGAGTTATTCACAAGAAAACCTACGATATCGCCTTTGCGAATTTTGTCTCTTTTCCCTCTGGAAAGATGCACCTTGACCCATTTCATCGCCTCATCAAAATCGTGGTCAGATTTTGTGGCAGGTTCTACCTCCAGGGTTCTGGCAGCCAGACCAATAGACCTGTGATGGTTATTAAGCCGTATTTTGTCGCTATCACCTGAGATCAGGTTAAAAACTTTCCCTTTATTTCCTGCACGTCCGGTACGGCCTACACGGTGAAGGTAAAAATCATATTCTTTGGGAAGCGACAAATTGATTACTGCTGGCAAATCCGGAATATCAAGCCCACGTGCGGCCAGATCTGAAGCGACCAGATAGTCTATATGTCCTTCCTTAAACCGTTGTAAAATATTATCTCTTTCGTTTTGTTCCTGGTTGCCGTAATAGGCTTCGGCCTTGAGGCCGAGATTGCGCATAAACCCGACAACCGTGTGTATTTCCTGCCTGCGGCTACAGAAAATCAAAGCCTGGGAAACCTTTTCCTGACTGATCAATCCTGCCAAATAGCCCGCACGGCGTCCTTTTTTCACATTGATTTTATGGAAAGAAATATTCTTCAGCACATCTTTGGGATCCAGCCTGAGCGTCTGTATTTGGGGAAAACGCTCTCTGATCAACATTTCCGCATCGTCAGAGATGGTAGCAGAAAAAAATCCCACCTGAACCCGCGTTCTCACATACTCGCGAATGGCATCAAAATCTTTCAAAAAACCCATTTCCATGAGTTTATCCCCCTCATCAATAATCAGGAATTTGATGTCCCGCCATATATAATCATACTGATAATGCGCCATCACATCCCTCAACCTTCCCGGAACGACAATCAGAATATGGGGCGTGGATTTGATTGCTTCAAAACTTTCCTCCATGGGCACACCTCCATATACAGCCCCGATTTTCAGTAAATGACCTTCGTAATACGATTCGAGATTTTTGGCAACCTGAATCGCCAGTTCTCGCGAAGGCACCATAATCAACGCCTGCGTATGGCCTTTGGTAAGGTCAAGTCGGGAGATCAAAGGAAGCCCATAAGCAGCAGTCTTGCCCGTGCCCGTAGGTGCTTCGACAATCATATTTCTCTTTTGGATGAAAAGGGGAATGACCTTCTCCTGGACCTGTGTAGGTCTGCGAAAGGATAATTTGCCTACAGCCGCCAAAACCCTTTCATCTAATTCATATCTGGAAAATCCTCTCGGTGTATTCATTCTGCAAAATTAATTTATTGCGCAGGGAAATCAAACTTTCTGCAATTGCCTGTTTAAATAATTTTTTTAGCTTTGCTTTTGAGAAGGTTTGTGCAAAAAGCTTCTTACCACAATATAATCATCTTAACATACAACAACTATGAAAAAACTCATTGCCTTTATTCCTGCAATTTTATTCTTCTTTCATCTCTTTGGTCAGTGCCCGACCGGTAACCTTCTGTTGTCCACACAAGCTGAGATAGATAATTTTCCAATTAACTACCCTGGTTGTGTAGATATGAATCATAAGATAACAATTAATGACGCTGTCGCCGGAAATATCACGAACTTGCAGGGCTTATCCTCTATCAAAGAAGTCCAAAGCCTTATCATTGAAAACAATCCAGGATTATTAAGTTTATCGGGGCTTGATAGCCTGAAAGATGTATCTTTTGAGCTTACGATTCAAGCCAATAATTCTCTCACCAACTTACAGGGATTGTCATCTTTAGAAGATGTCTTTCTTTTTAATATTGAGGACAATACAGGCTTATTGGATCTCTCGGGCCTAAATAGTAATAATGATGAACTATCTGACATTCTTATTGATGGCAATACAAATTTACAGACGTTATCCGGATTAGATAGTCTGGTATCTATATCGGAGTTAACTATTAAGGATAATCCGTCATTAAACAGTCTGGGAGCGCTAATCAGGCTGATAAGTATACCAGGAAAGCTGGAAATTGATGATAATCCCTCTCTTGTGAACCTGGCTGGATTAGATAGCCTCAAATTTCTATACGATTTAGACATTTCTAATAATTCTGGTCTGACAAGTTTGACCGGCCTGGAGAATATAAAATCACTGAATAATCTTTTTATTGATAATAATGACGGGCTAACAAATCTGCAAGGGCTGAACAATCTCAAAAAGGTAACTACCTGGTTGTTCATAGAATATAATGGAGATTTAATAAATCTTACCGGTCTGGAAAATCTTAAGGCTACAGGCTGGTTGTATATTGCTGATAATAATGATCTTCTCAGTGTAGATGGTCTCGATAACTTAACTTCAACTTCAGGGTTAGAAATTAATAATAATTCAAAAATCAATGATTTAACAGCTCTAAGTAATTTGGTATCTTTGGATACAACGGGAACAGGTGCCGCCTTGTTAATCGATGGCTCTTACTTTTTACAAAGTCTGGCTGGGTTAGAAAATATTGACCCCAATTCTATTTCCTATCTGACGATCAGAGGGAATTCCGCTCTTTCCTATTGTGAGATTCAATCCGTGTGCGATTATCTGGGAATTCCCACCAATCCTGCGACTATCCAGTTTAACACAATGGGCTGTAACACTCGCCCCGAAGTAGAACTGGCTTGTAACCCTGTCCCCCCTCAATGCCCCAGCGGTAACGTCTCTTTTACCACACAAGGGCAAATCGATAGTTTTGCGATCAATTATCCGACATGCACAGTTCTCGGAAATGTGGATATACAAGAAAATGTCTCTGGTGCCATTACAAATCTCAATGGATTTTCGGCTGTTGAAGAGATGGACATTCTCACGATCTCTAATAACGATAGTTTACAAGACCTGGCAGGATTGAATAGCCTGGAAAAGGTTACTGACCTGACTATTTCAGGGAATCAATCATTGAATAGCCTGAAT
>JAGQVA010000698.1 GCA_020438265.1 Bacteroidota bacterium | reverse complement strand
ATGGGTAATCGTTATTCTCCCTCGAAAATGGTGAATAAACCCTGGGAAGAGGTTACTCAGGAAGACATCAAAAAAGTGCGCGATGAGATTCAGTCAGATATGCAGGTTGAGTTAGACCGGGGAGTGGAAGAATATGGCAAAAAACCTTTCCATGTAAAAGAAGTGATTCGCAATCATGTTAAATATTGGAGAAGTTTGCCATACTGGACACCCTTAGGCTGGCCGGCTTTGTTTTCTGAATATGACCGTCGGTATTACCGGGAGAGGGCCCTGCCCACGCGAATTACCCGTGGCCTTTTTCGATTCTGGTATATAGTCTGGAAAAATCCAATCGTAATAGCCTATTTTTTGCCCATTATTGGCTGGATTCCCCTTCTTTTTCGGGGTTTGTGGGGGCGAAGGAAGGTCAAACCCTGGGAGGGATCGAAGGTTAAGTAGTAGCTGTTGGCTATTAGCCTTTGGCCGTTAGCTTTTATTAATGAGAATCATTAACGTAGGATGCTGCCAACAGCTAAAGGCCAAAGGCTAAAAGCTAACAGCCAAAAGCCATATTTTTTCTTCCTGATTAATTGCGAGTAAATAGAATTTAATACCTTTGAGTTCGGTTATATAGTATATGAAACGAGTTGCTCAAATATTGCTTATCTTTTTACTGTTTGGTTTCCAGGAATATCAGGAGAATATTGTCGTGCTTGAGGATGGAAAGCACCGGATTATCTATCAAAAATCCGAACTGGCAAGAATAACCACGATTTTTCCCGAACTGTTGCCTGAGCCTTATCCTTTACATCCTGATGTTGCTTATGATAACAGGGGAACAGATTATGTGTCCTCGGAGAAGGATATGGATATCGTTATGGGGTTTAACAGTGAAGCAGGACAGGATAAATTTTACATTCTTTACGCATACTTTTTGAGGCAAAAAAATGGAAATGAAGCTGATCCGAAAATGCGGCAAAATCTCATTCAAATATATCGCCTGATTAACGAGATCAATCAAAGCCTGTACATTGGAGGGACGTTTTATGCTCACCAGTATTACCGCATTTATGGATATGTGGAATATGCGATTTATTCTATGAACCAGCCCAATTCCCAAAGAAGCCGAAGCGCAGATATTCGTGGCGACAAAACTACTTTCATTGGAGAACTCAGGGAGATGGTCATGGAGGAAATTACCCTGGATGAGTCTATCAATGAAACCCAAAAACTCAGGAAAAAAGAAACAGCAGAGCAGATGCTCAGCGACCTCGATCAATTAATTACCAATCGTTTTTTGCTGAAATCAGCCCAGGAATTTCAGGATAGATATTATTAAACATTATGGGAGGAGACTGGAAAGAAATGTTATCAGCCGCTGAAAAAGGCGACCTCGAATTGCTAAAATTTCATATCCGAATGGGAATCGATCCCAATTACCAGCATCCTGAAGTTTTGACAACCCCACTCATAGAGGCCGCCCGATATGGCCACCTCGAAATTGTGAAGTTTTTATTGGAAAATGGAGCAGATCCGAAGATTGAATCGATGTGGGGAAAGGAAACCGCGCTTTCTGTGGCTAAGGCGCACCGGCACAGGGATATTATTAAGGTGCTGAAAGCATGATAGTAAAAACGCCATTCTATTCACTTCTCCCAACTCCCGCTAAATTATCTCCCCAATTAATATTCCCCGCTTATAGTGAATCAGGGGAAAACTACATATCTTTGTTTCTTAAATAATGGAGATGATGAATCGTCATTTACATTTGGTAAATTGATGAACCATCTTCAAATTGAAGGCAAATAGTACTAAAATGAGTTTTATCCTCAATGGGGAAGATTTAGATAGCCTGCAAAGCTATCTCCGGGAGAAAGGATGGATTGCCCCGGCAGAAACGTTAAATTCTGCACGAAAACCCGGGGAGGGAAATATGAACTATACCCTGCGAGTCCGCACCAATTTTCGCAGCTTTATCATTAAACAAAGTCGGGATTACGTAGAAAAATACCCTCAAATACCTGCTCCTGCGCATCGTGCGGTGATTGAAGGGCAGTTTTATGAGTTGATTCAGCTAGATCCGGTCTTGAGAGATTATACCCCCGAAATATCCTATATTGATTACGATAATAATATTATCCTTTTGGAAGATCTGGGAGAATCTTCGGACATGGGCCTGCTTTATCAAAAGGACAAATTTTTCAAGGAGAATGAAATTGAAGATCTGACCCGATTTTTGTCTATTCTTCACCGAAAGTTTTCCCCCCTTCCCACCCCTGATCTCAGCAATCGGGATATGCGGGCTTTGAATGCAGAACATATTTTCCATTTTCCTTTTATGGAAGAAAATGGGTTTGACCTGGATACAGTAACTCCTGGCCTTCAGGAAGTTGCGATGAAATACAAGACAGATGAAGCGCTGAAAGAAAGAGTGAAATCATTAAGTGATTATTATCTCAAAGATGGCCCAAGTCTCCTTCATGGTGATTATTATCCGGGTAGTTGGCTACGGACCGTTGATGCAGGAATAAAAATCATTGATCCTGAGTTTTGTTTTTATGGCCGGGCAGAGTTTGACATAGGAGTAATGGTCGCTCACATGCATCTGGCGCAGCAGCCTGAAATTGTAGTGGGGAAAATTGCCGCTTCTTATGACGAACCGGAATATTTTGATCCGATCCTGACCGAAAAACTGACTGGAGTGGAGGTGATGCGCCGTTTGATTGGACTGGCTCAGCTTCCTCTTGTATTGACCCTGGAAGAAAAAGAAGAACTGCTGGAAAGAGCTTATAAATGGATTATGCAATAAAATGATCTACAGCTCAAATAGTATTAAAGACCTGATTGAAGCCATTCGATCCAGGAATATCGTTTTGTTTGCCGGAGGTGGCGTTTCCATGAACCTTGGCCTTCCCTCGTGGGATCGGTTGATCGAAAAACTGGCCGATGACCTGGGATTTGAAAAGGAAGCTTTCCGCAAAATGGGTGATCACCTCACCCTTGCAGAATATTATAAACTCAATAAAGGAATTGGCTCTCTCCGCAGCTGGATGGACCGCAAATGGCACAGCGGAATTGACATTGCCGAATCAGAGATTCACAAACTCATCGTCGAACTGAACTTCCCCATCATTTACACCACCAATTACGACCGGTGGATCGAATTTGCCTACGACGCCTACAAAAAACCCTACGTCAAAATATCCGATGTAGCTGACTTAAAAGGAATCAAAGAAGGGCTTACTCAGATTATCAAATTTCACGGAGATTTTGATAATGACTCTTCCATTGTTCTGACAGAGACCAGTTATTTTGACCGGCTTGATTTTGAAACACCGTTGGATATCAAACTTCGTGCAGACGTCCTGGGACGTTCCATTCTCTTTATCGGTTACAGTCTCACCGACATCAATATCCGATACCTTCTCTACAAGCTGAACAAGATTTGGGAAAGAGCGAATCATTTTTCCGCCCGTCCAAGGTCTTACATCCTGCTGATGGAGCATAATCCCGTTCAGGAAAAAGTCCTTGAACAACGGGGGATTACTTCCTTGCTGTCCGAGCATGATAATC
>JAGQVA010000697.1 GCA_020438265.1 Bacteroidota bacterium | reverse complement strand
CTCTTGAATGGAGTGTCAAATTATCCCTGGCATAAATGTTTAAGCATTCAGTAGAATGTCAGAGTCCATATCATTGCGCCGTTTTTTAAAGCGGCGAAATGAAAGAGAAAAAAATGAAATCTATCACCCAATCCCCCATTTTGCATCAAAAACAAGCCCATTCCCCCCAATTGCAACATAATGTTGAGTCAATGCGACGGAAGTTAACGCCCTTGAGAAAGATTTAGCGGTGATTTGTAACATCATCAATCATTAAATTTTTACAGCAATGAAACAGTTATTAGCAATCTCTCTCGTTTTGGCAATGGCCGCTTCTCTTTACGCACAGGAAAATGTCTCACAGATCAGTGTTGAAGAATCTTCAGGAAAATTTTACTGCGCCTCTATTAATCAGATAATTAATTTTAGTGAAGATGGAATCCTTACTGCCTATTCGCCATCTAATCAGGTTATGGCTGTCGGCGTTTACGGAATCACTGAAACCTATGAAGGCTCCGGCAAATTTGGAATGGAATATTATCTGGCTAATTGTGGTTCTTCTCTGACTGGCTATGAATCCGTTCACAATAATCGTGATCACATTATCTCATGGACTCCCCGGGAATTAAAACTTCTCGAAGATGGAAGGGTGTATGTATATCAAAAAGTAGGAGAAGCACCAAATTTCGACCCTGCTGCCGTCAAAATGCTGGAACAATATTTTATTGCCCGAAATGGAGGCACATCACTGCCCTGGGGCTGGAAAAATACTTTTAATGCAATCATTCAGAAGATGAAAACCTATGATACTCCACACCTCCAAAAACAGAGCAATGATTTTTCTTCAGCTCAGGCAGGGACTTCCCACTCAGGATCAAGCACCAGCAACTCCAGTAATTCAAGCAGCCAGAATACCTACGTTCAGGATCGCAAGTTACTAGGGAAATGGTATAGCAAAGAGTTTAATACCTTTGTGGATTTTGGCGAAAATGAAGTTTTTAGTTCTTTTACCCCTGGGCCTCAAGAATCCTCATCATTGGGCCTCTATGGTGTAAAACCAGGAACAAATAAACTGACCTTGCACTATACCACTACCGTTTTAGCTGAGTTGACTTATCGTTTCAAAGATCCTAAAACCCTGATTCTCACATACCAGGGAGAAGATACAGAATACACTTATGTTAAGGAAGCAGACAAATACACTGCTGAAGACGGTAAAAAAGTTGGCCAGATGATCATGCAGGGAATAGACAGACTTTCTGCTCAAATGACTCAGTACAATATGGAAATGATGAATCGCATGCATCGTACCAATATGCAACTGATTGATAATATGGGCGGAAATACTACTACAGAGTATTATGAAATTGATCAATACGGAAATAAGGTGAGAAAATATTAATGGTTTTGTTATCTGGCAGGGACGCAAAATTTTGTGTCCCTGCCAGATACGTTTTTGTTGACGATCAAAAAAACATTATTTTGATGCAAGACACCCACACCGTAAATCATGCTTAAACTATCCTCAATCATATTCCTCCTATTCTCCGGGCTATTCCTACAGGCTTATGTCCCCCCACAGGATAGTCTACTCACCGCTATTAAAGCAGCTAAAGAAGATACCCACAAAATCAATCTTCTGATTGACCTTCACAACTATTACATTTCCGGGGATCAGAAAAAAGCCAGAGAAAACCTGGATCAAATCCTTTTATTGTCCCGAAAACTCAATTTCCCCAAAGGCATTTTTAAAGGAGAGGTTTACATGGCCTTAAACCTCTTATACAAACCAGATTACCCCAGCGCTGATAGCGCCATTAATATTGCCATTGCATTTGCCCAGAAGAACGACAATCTTCTATGGGAAGCAGAAGGCTGGAAAGCCAAAGCCAGCATTTACGGAAGCGGTTGGGGAAAAACAGATAGCGCATATATTCTAAATCAAAAATCAGCGGAAATGTATCATCAATTAGGTCTTCGCCAGGATGAAGCTTTTGTCTGGGCCAAGATGGGAATGATGCAACAGGTTTTGGGAAATTATGATGACGCATTAACCCTTTTTCAGGATGCGATTGAGGTGTTTCAGGAAAAAGGAGAAGCAGCTTCTGCCAGAATGGCGATGGTGGCGATTTCGATGGGGAATGTGTATTCCACCCTTAAAAACCACGAACTGGCGAAGAAATATTACGAAGATGCTCTTGAATATGACAAAGGGAAAATGCCCTCAACCAGAGCGGTCGTCCTGTATAATCTGGGTATAACAGTTAGCAATATTGAAGCGCCTGAGAGTGCTTTCCCTTACTACAGAGAGGCATATATGATTTTCGACACATTGGGACAAAATGGAAACGCTGCGGCTACCCTTAATATGATCGGCTATATTTTTAATGAGATGAAAGACTTCGATAGTGCAGCCTATTATTATCGTAAAGCTGCTACTATTCAGGAAGAAACCCATGCCTATGAGAGCCTTGCCGTTACCAATCTTAACATAGGAAATAGCCTGATGAACAGTGGACGTTTAGAGGAAGCCGAAAAATATTTATTGGGGGTTCTCAATATGAAAGAAGTGCAACTGGATAATCAGACAGAGTTGCTGGCTTACCAAAACCTGGGAGATGTGTATATCAAAATGGGGAAATTTAAAGAGGCATCCGAGTATCTGGGGAAGGCAATCACACTGAAAGACAGCACGATGGGTGATGAGTTAAAAGCCCAAATCGCCCAAAAAGAAGTGGATTTTCAAACCCAATTGAAGGACGCAGAAATTGAAAGGCAGCAACTTGTCATTAAAGAGCAGGAAACCCGTGAAACTTTTCAGGTTCTCATTTTTGGGCTTATCGTCATTCTTCTGGTTGGCATATTTGTTTTCTATCGATTCCGGCAAAATAAAATCAAACGAGAAGCCGAACTCACCGCTCAGGTCAAAGAAGCCGAAGCAGAAAGTCTTCGCGAAATAGACAGGGTAAAATCACGCTTTTTTGCCAATATTTCCCATGAATTCCGCACGCCTTTGACCCTGATTCTGGGGCCGGTCAAACAACTTTTCAAAAAATCCAATTCTTCTGAAGACAAAAAATCCCTTACGCTTGTACAACGCAACGCAGAGCGCCTTTTGGATCTGGTCAATCAGCTCCTCGATTTATCTAAACTGGAATCGGGAAAAATGGACCTGCAACTGAGCCGGGGGGATATTATTACTTTTATCAAAGGCATCGTTTTTTCCTTCGAATCACTGGCCGATATCAAACAAATACGCTATCATACCTATTTCCCAAACCGGGCGATAGAAACCTCATTTGATAAAGATAAACTGGAAAAAGTCCTCACGAATTTATTGAGCAATGCGTTTAAATTCACTCCTGAAGAGGGCGATATTCGGGTAGAAACTACAATTAGCTTTGAACCCTCTGGTAAAAACTTTCTCGAAATTACGATTCAAGACAATGGAATGGGAATTCCTGAAGACCAATTAGAGCATATTTTTGACCGGTTTTATCAAATTGAAGGAAACGAGATCCAGGGAACAGGAATTGGGCTGGCTCTGACCAAAGAACTTATCGAATTACAACAGGGAAACATAT
>JAGQVA010000696.1 GCA_020438265.1 Bacteroidota bacterium | reverse complement strand
ACCCAAAACCCTGAATTTGTTGATCTTCTGGGGCCTGACAGTATTGCAGGAAGTGGCGATGAAAACCTGGAGCTACAGGAAATTTCTCCAGCCATCAATGCCGGTGATAATAGTTTTGTCAGCACAGCTTTTGATCTGGCCGGAAATACCCGAATTCAAAAAGATACCATTGATTTGGGAGCTTATGAATCACCCTATAACTCTTTTCAGGATACGACAACCAGTATCATTTCACCTGGATTGGCTGCTATACCGATTCGCATATTTCCGAATCCAGCAACTGCCGAAATAAATCTTGGTTATCAGCAACATAAGGCTGGTTCCAGGACACTTTCTGTAATGAATTCAACCGGACAAATTGTGTTAATCAGGCGTGAATTTCAACATTCAGGATATCACGTGGAACAACTGGACATCGACAAACTCAGCGCAGGATCATATTTCATAGTTCTGGAATGTGCTGGCAGGGTTGGGATGCAGAAGTTTTTGAAGAAAAAATAGACAGAAACTCTCTTCACAATTAAGTTTTATAGCTCTTTGACAATTATTGTGATGAGCGTCATTTTTTCACCACATAGTCATATAGGTTTTCATAAAAAGAAGTAGACATAGTTATACCCAGCGTAGCTGAATTCTATGTTTTCTCTCTTTCAACCAAAGAAAAAAGGCTATCAAGCTATGTGTCTATGTGGTAAAATACGGGGATGCCACAACTTTTGCCAAAGATCCAGTATTATTTCAACTGACATTATAAACAGACTTATATAAAACAACCCATTCATTATACAAATGATGAAAACAAAACAATTTCTTATATTTTTTTTGATCGCATGTTTATCTCATGCATCCGCTCAGCAGGGCACACTGGACCAAACTTTTGGAAACAAAGGAATAGCAACACTTGATTTTTCCGGAGAGGATGATAAAGCGCAGGCAATTGTTGTTCAGCCGGATGGGAAAATTTTGATCACAGGTACGGTTGATAACGGCAGTAACAAAAATTTTGGAGTAGCCCGATATCATCCGGATGGTTCCCTGGATCAGGATTTTGGCTTCAATGGGAAAAAACAAATCGACTTTTTTGGTGATGACGATTTTGCCGAGGCCATTTCCCTGGAAAGCGATGGAAAAATCATTATTGCCGGTACTTCTCTTAATGGAAGTGGAGATGTGTTTTTTTCTGTTGCCAGGCTAAATCCTGACGGAAGTTACAACCTGGACTTTGATGCCGATGGAAAATCTTCCTGGAAAGGTGCGGGCACCGACAAATCAGTCAGTGCGAAGGATGTGGCGATAGATGCGAATGGAAATATCATGGTTGCAGGAACATCCGATGTGGAGAGACATGGGGTAGCAAATTCGTCATTCACAGTAGTACGATTTTTGCCTGACGGCTCATCAACCCTCGTATATCGTGCGAGCATTCAGTCCCAAAGAGCGCAGGCGATGACCCTTCAGGCAGATGGTAAAGTATTGGTTGCAGGCTCGATAGAAGATATTGATCCCCATACCAATTTTTGCCTTTTAAGACTGAAATATCGGGATTCTCAGGGGAACCAGCTACTCAGGGACAACGATTTTCATTTTGACGGAACGGTAGAGTCTGACTTTGGCGGGGACACAGAAAGCGCTTATGCTGTGGCAGTTCAGCCCGATGGAAAAATCCTTGTCGCAGGTTCCTACCAGAGAAATGCCAACTCCAATAAAAGTCTGTTATTGGCGAGGTATATGCCAGACGGAACCCTGGACCCGGGTTTTGGTATTTTTAATGGTTATACAAGCCTTTCGAGCCTTTCCTATGATATCGAACTCCGGGATATCGTTGTCCAGCCTGATGGGAAAATTCTGGTAGCAGGGTATACAAAAGAAGGAACCCAAAATTCATTCGTGCTTCGACGATATACATCCAATGGAGATCTTGACCAAAGTTTTGGACCTATCAGGACGAATATTGGAATAGCCGGAACCGGAGGGCCAGGCATGGCACTGGCGCTTCAATCTGACGGTAAGGTGCTGGTTGCGGGATTTGCTTTTACCAGTTTGCCGAATAAAAACGACTTTGCCCTTCTGCGTTATCATAATGACGTAGCCATGGATATCCCCGATTTTTTTGAGGAAAATACAAGCCCTTTCATTTATCCAAATCCTGTACAGAACAGGTTTCAATTGTCCTTTGAGTTGAAACGAGCAGCCAAACTGGATCTGCATCTTTTTGACATGATGGGGAAAGAAGTGCAGCGGTGGGATCATAATCAACTCCGCACAAGGGGAAATCATGTTGAGGAAATGGAGCTTCGTCCTGATATTTCCCCGGGTCTTTACTTATTGCGAATATCCAGCCAGGGGCAGAATATGGGGATGCTGGTTCAGGTTGGGGAAAGGTAGAGGCTTTAAAAATGAAACACGGAGGCGTGGAGAAGTACTTTTGCCAAATTATGTATGAAAAAACCTTGTTTTGATCCGTTGATGAAGATCCCTCCCTGTGGTCGGGATGCCCCAATCCGGGGGAAATTTGCTTGCCGCAATGGCAAAATTTCGATTTCTGCTGAAAGCGGGCATTTCGACCAACGGGAGAGATCTTAATAAAAAAGTGATTATCATTAATTTATATTATAATCAGTAGGTTTTTTATATGTTAATATGCAACACTACTGATAAGCAATTAATTATCAAAATCTCCACATCTCTGTGCCTCCGTGTTTTTTATTAAAGTAGGTCTTTTACTCAGAATGTTTACCCAAAGCTATTTCACAATCCTCACCTCCTTCCCCTCATTCCGCCCCAAAAACAATGGAAAATACATCTGTTCAGCCTTTGCCGGGTTCAGATGATAATGGCCTGAATACCTTGGCAGCAAAGAAACCTCAAACAGATGTTTTCCTTCTCCCAGCCTGCGACAGTAGATATTTGTTTTCTCTTTATAATTCTCGCGATGAACTTCCAAAGCTCTGTTTAACTGATCATTATGATAAGAACAACCTGCAGGAATGGGAACTTCAATCATCAGATAATCCGACTCTTGTTTAACTTCCACTTCTACGATTAGCGAAACAGGTTTTCCTGCTTCAAGATTTTCAGAAGACTGATCTTTCCACCAGGTTTTTACCACAAAATCTTTATCTACCGCTTCAGGTTCTGAATTATAGGTAGTTTGGTAAATGGAAAAATAAACGGGACTATTTCCCTTCTGCTGAATGGTGAGAGGTTTTTCTTTTGAAAGGGTTTGTTGATAGGGAAATGAGGTAATTTCTTCTCCTGCAATAGTCAGGCTACCCGTCATAGACTTTTCTCCCGAATCTATCCAATCTGGCAAAATCGTCTCTAAAATCTGCGCTGTTTCGTAGGTATTGCCCCAATGGCCCTGGTTCATTTTTTCGAGGAAATATCCTCTTATTTTGGGTAGTAATTCATCTTTCCCTGCATTTTTTAGAATTTCATAAGCCATTAAAGTAAGAGGAATACGTCCTTCAAATAAATCGTTTGATTTTTCCCCCCAATAATGGTTGCCAAGAAGGGTTGTATGAGATTGTTGAATAATTGATTCCACGTCTACTGATAGCCCCA